>JBATFE010000443.1:0-1656 GCA_049664445.1 Gammaproteobacteria bacterium | reverse complement strand
GATGAGATCAGCATTGCTGCAGCAACACGGGTTGCGGAACTCAGGAACGGAGACATCTCAACGTATACCGTTACGCCGGAGGAATTCGGCATGCAGCGTGCCAGTCTTGATGGCCTTGCCGTTGGCGATGCCGCGCAGAGCCTGGCAATGATCGAGGCTGTTTTCGATAACCAGCCGGGCCCTGCCCTTGACATCGTTCGCCTGAATGCCGGCGCGGCGATATATGCTGCCGACCTGACAGAGACGCTGCAGCAGGGCGTGGAACTGGCCAGTGAGGTCATCGCCAGCGGCAGGGCAAAACAGACCTTCGCTGCATTGATTGATGTATCCCGCACGGTCTGACAGCATGAGTGACACACCGGATATCCTTAAACGTATTCTTGCCCGGAAAGTCGAGGAAGTCGACGAACGTATTCGCAACACCGGCATGGAAGAGCTGGTTCAGCGTGTCGCAGCGGCGGATGCGCCCCGCGGATTTATACAGCACCTGCAGGATAAGCTGCAGGCAGGGAAGGCCGCCGTCATTGCCGAGATAAAAAAGGCCTCGCCGAGTCGTGGCATCTTGCGCGAGGATTTTGATCCCGGCCAGATAGCCACAAGTTACGAGAAAGGCGGAGCGGCCTGTCTGTCTGTGCTGACGGATGTTGATTTTTTCAGGGGTGCGGATGCCTACCTGCAACAGGCACGCGCTGCCTGCAGTCTGCCGGTGTTGCGCAAGGATTTTATTGTTGATCCCTACCAGGTGTATGAGGCACGGGTGCTGGGCGCTGACGCTGTACTGCTGATCGTGTCGGCATTGAGTGATGCCATGTTACTGGAGTTGTTGCAGTTGAGTAGTCATCTTGGCATGGATGCGCTGGTAGAGGTGCATGATGCAGAGGAACTGCAGCGCGCACTGGCAGTGCCGGCGCCCTTGCTGGGGATAAACAACCGCGATCTGCGTTCTTTTGAAACCAGCCTGGATGTGACGCTGGATTTACTGGAACAGATACCTGAAGACCGTATCGTGGTAACGGAGAGTGGAATACACACGGTCGAGGACGTCGTCCTGATGCGTTCGCGTGGTGTGAATGCGTTCCTGGTGGGCGAGGCGTTTATGAAGGCGCCTGAGCCTGGCGAGCGGCTTGCAGAACTGTTTGCCCAGGGGTGATGCAGGAAACTGTCGCCCTAGCGTGTCCCGAATACAACAATTGTTTTGCCCTTTACCGAGATATGCCCCTGTTCGCCAAGTGACTTGAGTACCCGCCCCGCCATCTCGCGGGAGCAACCTACAATACGTCCAATTTCCTGGCGGGTAATCCTGATTTGCATACCGTCCGGGTGGGTCATCGCATCCGGTTCCTTGCATAATTCCAGCAGGGTATGGGCGATACGTCCGGTGACGTCGAGGAAGGCAAGGTTGCTGACTTTGCGGCTGGTCTTGCGCAGACGGGTTGCCAGCTGTGCCGTCAGTTCCAGCAGGATATCCGGGTCTTCCTTGGCGAGTGTACGAAAGCGCGAGTAACTGATTTCGGCTACCTCGCATTCTGTACGGGTACGTATCCATGCGCTGCGATTGGGATTCTCGCCGAACAGACCCATTTCGCCAAAGAAACCGCCGGCATTGATATAGGCAAGTACGATCTCGTGGCCATCCTCATCCTCGATCAGTACACT
>JBATFE010000442.1:0-1605 GCA_049664445.1 Gammaproteobacteria bacterium | reverse complement strand
GGCATGTACAGCAGATCGCCCTCGTCCAGCTCCGGCATGAATTCCGACCCCATCCGTCCCAGTGGCCACAGGCTCGAGACCATCAGCAGCAGGATGACCAGCAGCGTCAGTCCCGGACGCTTGAAGGCCGCCTTGATCAACGGCTGGTAGCTGTCGATCAGCCAGCGGTTCAGCGGGTTGTCGCGTTCCTGACGGATGCGCCCGCGGATAAGGAACGCCATCAGGGCCGGCACCAGTGTAATGGAGAGACCCGCGGCAGCCGCCATGGCCCAGGTCTTGGTAAAGGCCAGCGGTGAACACAGCCGGCCCTCCTGTGCCTCCAGGGAAAATACCGGCAGGAAACTCAGGGTGATGATGAGCAGCGAGAAGAACAGCGGTGGACCGACCTCGATGGCTGCATCTTTGATGGCCGCAATCCGCCCGCTATCACCGCCGACCGCATGCTCAAGGTGCTTGTGGGCATTCTCGATCATGACAATGGCCGCATCCACCATGGCACCGATGGCAATGGCAATGCCGCCCAGCGACATGATGTTGGCATTGATGCCCTGTGCCCGCATCACCAGGAAGGCCACCAGGATGCCGACCGGCAGACTGATGAGGATCACCAGCGAGGAGCGGAAATGAAACAGGAACAGCGCGCATACCAACACCACCACCAGGAATTCCTCGATGAGGTGATGGCTGAGCGTCTTCACGGCACGTTTGATCAGCGCGGAGCGGTCGTAGGTCTCGATGATCTCCACGCCCTCGGGAAGCGCACTGCGTAACTGCTCGATTTTCTCACGCACCGCCGCGATGGTTTGCAGGGCATTCTCACCGTGGCGCATGATAACAATGCCGCCAACGACTTCCCCTTCACCGTCGAGTTCAGCGATACCGCGGCGCATCTGCGGCCCGGTGCGTACCTCGCCGATCACTTCCAGCGTAGTGCGTGTACCGGTCTTGCCTGTCGACAGCGGTGACACCAGACGCAGGTCCTCCACATTCTGGACATAACCCCGCGAGCGCACCATGTACTCGGCCTCGCCCATCTCGACCACGGAGCCACTGGTCTCACGGTTGGCTGTGATGAGCGCACGCCTGACCTCGGATAGGGGCAGCGAAAAGGTGCGCAGGAGATTCGGGTCCACCACCACCTGGTACTGCTTCACCATGCCCCCGACCGTGGCCACCTCCGCCACCCCGGGAACGGTCTGCAGTTCATATTTGAGGAACCAGTCCTGCAGGCTTCTGAGCTGGGAGAGATCGTGTTTACCCGAACGGTCGACCAGTGCATATTGATAGACCCAGCCCACGCCCGTGGCATCCGGCCCCAGGGTCGGTTGCACGCCTGCAGGTAGCTGCGCAGTAACCTGGTTCAGGTATTCGAGTACCCGCGAGCGCGCCCAGTAGATATCCGTGCCATCCTCGAAAATCACGTAGATGAAGGAGTCACCAAAAAACGAGTAGCCGCGTACCGTGGTGGCGCCCGGCACCGCCAGCATCGCCGTGGACAACGGATAGGTGATCTGGTCCTCGACCACCTGGGGCGCCTGTCCAGGGTACGTCGTGCGGACAATCACCTGCACATCAGAGAGATCGGGAATCGCATCCAGTGGTATC
>JBATFE010000441.1:0-9846 GCA_049664445.1 Gammaproteobacteria bacterium | reverse complement strand
ATTCGGGGCAAGATAAAAATAATCGCGCCGGGGACGGCGCTCCTACAGGTGCATTGTTTATTGTCCGGTCACTCGTTCGGTATGAACGGGTCGCCTATTATCCCGCTCGCCCGCCATCTTGCAACTTCAATGCCCGCTTAATAGGTATCCGCCGGGTCAACGTCCACGGACCAGCGCACCCGGCGCGCCTCCCTGGTCGTTTCCAGTTGCCTGACGAGGCTGCTCAGCAGGCGCTGCAGCTCGCCACGCTGCTCCGATTGCAAGACCAGCTGGGCGCGATAGCGTCCGGCGCGACGTTCCATGGTCGCGGGCACCGGCCCCCAGACCTCGACCGCCCGGTTGCCAGTCGCGCTGATCAGAGCAGCAACCGTGTCCAGAAAAGCCATTGCGGTATCGGCCGCCGTGGCTTCGGCGCGCAGCAGCACCATGGCGGTCGCAGGCGGCATGTGTGCGGCCTTGCGTTCGGCAAGGGCCGCACGCGCGAACGCCGGATAGCCCTGGTGGATCAGCAATTGCAATAACGGGTGATCCGGGTGACAGGTCTGGATGATGACCTCGCCGGGCCGCTGATGACGTCCGGCACGTCCGGCGACCTGCACAATCAGCTGCGCCATGCGCTCGCTGGCACGGAAATCGGTACTGAACAGGCCGTGGTCGGCATCGAGGATGCCCACCAGGGTGACGTTCGGGAAGTGATGTCCCTTGGCGAGCATCTGGGTGCCGAGCAGCAGGCGGCCTTCACCGCAGCGTGCCTGCTGCAGCAGCCGGTTCAGCTCACCCTTGCGGCGGGTGGTGTCGCGGTCGATACGCACCCGCTCGACGTCCGGAAAGTGTCGTTCCAGTGCCTGCTCGACACGTTCCGTTCCCTGTCCCTGGGGATGCAGGTCGCTGCCCTGGCATTCCGGGCAGACGCTATCGACCGGTCGCTGGCTGCCACAATGGTGGCAGTGCAGCAGATTGTCGTGCTGGTGCCAGGTCATGCGGGCATCACAGCGCGTGCACTCGGCGATCCAGTCGCAGTCATAGCACATCAGGGTAGGTGCATAGCCACGCCGGTTGAGGAACAACAATACCTGGTCGCCCGCATCCAGATGCTGTCGCATGCGCTGCAGCAGTGGCGGGGACAGTCCATCCTCAAGTGCCTGTCCGCGGACATCCAGCAGCTGGAATGTTGGCTGCACGGCCACGCCGGTGCGTTCCGGCAGGTCCAGTTGCCGGTAGCGTCCCAGCTCGACATTCAACAGGCTTTCCAGGGACGGCGTGGCCGATCCCAGCAGTACCGGGATATGCAGCTGGCGTGCCCGCCAGACGGCCAGATCACGGGCTGAATAGCGAAAGCCATCCTGCTGCTTCAGCGAGGCATCGTGTTCCTCGTCGACTACGATCAGGCCGGGTCGGGCCATGGGGGTGAAGATCGCCGAGCGGGTACCAATGATGACGGGCGCCTCACCGCTGCGCGCCAGTCGCCAGGCGGCGAGCCGCTCATGGTCCGTGAGTCCCGAGTGCAGCAGCGCCAGCGGCACCTGAAAGCGTCGCTGGAAGCGTGCCAGCAGCTGCGGGGTCAGGCCGATCTCGGGTACCAGCAGCAGTGCCTGTTGTCGACGGGCCAGCGTGCTTTCGATCAGCTCCAGGTATACCTCGGTCTTGCCGCTGCCGGTGACGCCGGCAAGCAGGAACGGCGTGAAGCTGTCCAGTTGCGCGAGGATGGCATCGACGGCCTGCCGTTGCGCCGGATTGAGCGTATGAACGGAGGGCACAACGGTGTGCTCACTGCGTGCTTCGTCCAGGGTACAGGTCTCTATCCAGCCCTTGTCCGCGAGTGCACGCAGGACACTGGCGGGGGCATCGATGGCACTGCGATGCAACCCCTGCGGATGTGCACCCAGCGTGGCCATGACCCTTGCCTGGCGTGCCGCACGGCCGAGCATGGTGGTCTCGAGTGCGCGGCCGGCAGCGGTGATTCGCCAGCCCGTGATGTCGGCGTCTGCCGCTTGCTGACCACGGCGCAGCAATGCGGGCAGTGCCGAACTGCATGCCTCACCAATAGGATGGTGGTAGTAGTCACTGGCCCATTGCACCATGGCGAGAACATCAGGGCTGATCACCACTGTCTGGTCGAGTATCTGCAGGGCGTGCTTCAGTTTATGTGCATCGATGTCGGTTTCGTCACTCACTGCAAGCAATACGCCGATGACTGTGCGCCGTCCAAACGGCACGCGAAGCCGCAGGCCCGGTTGTAATGCTGCGGGGTCTGCATCGATGGGTGGCAGATAGTCAAAACTGCGCTGCAGCGGTGAGGGAACGGCGATACGGAGGATCACATTGTTCACGCTATCAGCGACGCGGGCTTTGTGAGTGAAAACAAGGCAGGTTAGCGGTCATGCTTGATAAATTTATTACCTAATAGAGCTAAGTCCTTCATCTGATTGAGGCAGATTCTTATCCACAAAAACTGTGGATAACTCTGTGGATGAAATGGGATCAAGTGGCTCAAAACCCTATTTTTCCAGTGTTGCTGTTAAATTGTCCCTTTTTTATCCACAAAATAAATATCCATTAAAACAATGAGATAAAGTTAATTATAAGGTTCTAATATACTCAACCAGCCACGCTGTGGTAAAAAAACATCAGTTGCTGAGTGGCTGTGTATAAGCCCACTGATATGGAACGGCTGGAGTGAATTTTTGCAACCCCTGTATTTACGGTGTTTATGTCATTTTTTTTACGGCCTTTTGAGGGTGTGTTTGCGGTTCGACAGTGCAGTGTTCGGCCCCGCGGGTGGGGACGCAATGATAGCACTGACGAAGGAAGTGGACGGCGGGATGTATGTTGTTGTGAGAGGGGCACAAATAAAATACGCCTCGTCCTTGAGGCGTATGGTGGCGTACGGAGGGAGGAGTATTGAACACGCCACTGAGTACAGGCTAGCGAAGCTTCGGTTGCGTGACTATTGCACTGAAGTACAGGTGTTGCGTGCGTGATCCTGCCCGGGGTCGTTATTACTGCGCACTCAAAACTCTTTTACTGCCTCGATCAGTTCGCTGACCATGGCCTGGCCATCGCCATAGAGCATGCGGGTGTTGTCACCGAAGAACAGCGCATTCTCGACACCGGAGAAGCCCTTGCCCTGTCCACGCTTGATGACGATGACATTCCTTGCCTGGTCGGCATTGAGGATGGGCATGCCGTAGATCGGACTATCGGGGTTGGTGCGCGCCGACGGGTTGACCACGTCGTTGGCTCCGATTACCAGTGCGACATCGGTTTGCGGGAAGGCGGGGTTGATCTCGTCCAGGTCGTAGAGACGGTCATAGGGGACGTTGGCCTCGGCCAGCAGCACGTTCATGTGCCCGGGCATGCGACCGGCAACCGGGTGAATGGCGAATTTTACATCCACACCGCGCGCCAGCAGCAGCTCCATCAGCTCAAATATCTTGTGCTGCGCCTGCGCCACGGCCATGCCGTAACCGGGAATGATGATGACACGTTCTGCATAGGCCATCATGACGCCGGCATCAACCGCATCGATCGATTTCATGCTGCCTTCCACGCTTTCTTCAGCGCCGCCGCTGGCGCCAAAGGAGCTGAACAACACATTCCCGAGTGAGCGGTTCATGGCCCTGGCCATTAACTGTGTCAGCAGCGTACCGGCCGAGCCGACCACGGTACCGGCGATGATCATGGCGGCATTGTTGAGCACGAAACCCTCGAAGGCGACGGCCAGGCCGGTGAGGGCATTGAACAGCGAAATCACCACCGGCATGTCCGCACCGCCGATCGGCAGCGCCATGAACAACCCGTAGGCAAGTGCCGCGGCGAAGAAGATCAGAATGATGCTGCCGGTGAATTCACCCTGAATAATCAGCACTGCGCCAAAACCGGCGGCAACCAGGAACACGGCAATGTTGAACAACTGCTGACCCGGGAAACGCATGGGCCTGCGTATCAGCCCCTGCAGTTTTGCAAAGGCTACCATTGAACCCGAAAAGGATATTGAACCGATCAATGCGCCCAGTACGGCGAGCGTGAGAAAGGTCTGGGAATGAAAATCACCCTTCAGCAGTTCCACGGCGGCAATGGCGCCCGCTGCGCCGCCACCCATGCCATTGTAGAGCGCGATCATCTGCGGCATGTCGGTCATGGCGACCTTCTTGCCTGACCAGAAGGCGGCGACGCCACCGATAAAGATGGCGGTGGTCATCAGCAGGTAATTCTGCATCCCCGGTTCGAAGAAGGTGATCAGCGTGGCCACCAGCATGCCGATGCCGGCCCAGACGATACCGTCGCGTGCGGTGAGCGGCGAACTCATGCGCTTCAGTCCGAATATAAACAGGAACGCAGCGATGAAGTAGCTGACTTGTATAATGGTATGCATCATTTACTGCCTTTGCTGCTCTTGAACATTTCCAGCATGCGCTCGGTGACGACATAACCGCCGACGGCATTGCCGGCAGCCAGTGCAACGCCGATAAAACCAACCAGCTGTTCCAGCGGGCCATGGGCATGGCCCATGGCAACCATGGCGCCCACCAGCACGATGCCGTGCACAAAGTTGGAGCCGGACATCAGGGGGGTGTGCAATATCACCGGCACGCGGCCGATGATTTCATAGCCGGTAACTGCGGCCAGCATGAAGATATAGAGTGCTGTCATCCCTTCAATCATGAGGCATCTCCTTCGACCTGCTTGCGGGTGGGTTCATGACGGATTTCACCCTGGTGGGTGAGCACACTCTCTGCCAGCACCTCATCCTCCCAATCCGGCACCAGGGTGCCGTCCTTGATCATCGGGGTAAGAAAATTGAGCAGATTTTTCGCATACATTTCACTGGCATGGACCGCCAGCATGCTGGGTACATTGAGCGGTCCGGCAATGATGACGCCCTGGTGCCCGATGTCTTCACCCGCTTTGGTCAGCTCGCAGTTACCGCCACCCTCGGCCGCGAGGTCGATGATGACAGAGCCGGGCTTCATGGACTCGACCATGGCGGCGGTTATGATTCTTGGCGAGGGCCTGCCGGGAAGTGCCGCGGTACTGATGACGACGTCGGCTGCGGCGATGTGTTCTGCCAGTATCGCCTGTTGTTGCTGTTTTTCTTCCGGGGTCAGTTCGCGTGCATAGCCACCGCTGCCCTCGGCGGCCACATCGATGTCGATAAAACGGGCGCCCAGCGATTCCACCTGTTCCTTGGTGGCGGCGCGTACATCATAGCCCTCGACGATCGCCCCGAGGCGTCGCGCGGTGGCAATCGCCTGCAGGCCGGCAACACCGGCACCGATGACCACCACCTTTGACGGGCGGATGGTGCCGGCCGCCGTGGTCAGCATCGGGAAGAAGTGCCCGGAACGTTCGGCGGCCATGATCACCGCCTTGTAGCCGGCGGCGGCTGCCTGTGATGACAGGGTATCCATACTCTGGGCACGCGAGATACGCGGCACCAGTTCCATGGCGAAGCTGGTGATATTGCGTTCCTTGAGGCGGGCAACGTGTTGCAGACGTTGATAGGGCAACAGCATGCCGATGAGGATGCTGCCTTCGCGCAGCAGCTCTATCACTTCCGGCGCAGGTGGCTGCACAGTCAGGATGATATCGGCCTCGCCGTAGAGGCTGCCGGCATCACTGACAATGCGGGCAGACTCGAAGGCGGCATCGGGGTAATGGGCTGCATCGCCGGCGCCCGCCTCGAGCAGTAGCTCGATATCGAGTTTGGCCATTTTCCGGCTGACTTCGGGAACCGTGGCGACGCGGCGTTCGCCCGGGTAGATTTCTTTGGGTACAGCAACGCGTATCGGCATCATAGCCTCCGATGCGACTTGTCGTGCTGATAGCCCGGAGCAAGTAACATAGACAGTTTGATCATGGAGTACAGTGCATTAAGCGCGAGATATTAGCCTAAAGCCTTGCGCAAGAACAAGGCTCTCCAGCATATAAATGCATGTGCCGGTATGGTGCAAGATGCAGACAGCCGCAGCAGTGCATCACTGGCACTTGCCGCTGTCAATGCCTGCTGTAGCGTGCGTTCTGTCAACATGATAGTCTCGGTGCAGTTAGCAACCTGCCCGCCATGACGCCTGGCAGGGGGCAATGCGAAGGGTGTTGTAATGATCGATTTGAATCATCAGGTCTTGAGGACAGATATATCGGGCATGCCGATCGAGTGGGTGGGTTACCAGGATGCCGTGCGTCTCTATCACCTTGAGCAGGTGGCCTACACCTGCGGTACCCTGTTGTACCGGATACATGGCGGTATCTCCGCCAGCACCGGTCGCCGCAGCATTATCGATGTCAATTCCATCATCGCCACCCACGGGCGCAACCATGCCCTTAACAAGTTTCGTGGCCGCTATTCACCGCCACTGAACAACCTGGCCCTTTTCAGGCGTGATTCACATGTGTGTCTCTACTGTGGCGAGACCTTCAGCCATGCCGAGTTGTCACGCGACCATGTGACGCCGGTGATACAGGGAGGTCAGGACATCTGGAGCAACGTGGTTACTGCCTGCAGGCGCTGCAACAATCACAAGGCCGGGCGTACACCGGAGCAGGCCGGCATGCAGTTGCTGGCGGTGCCGTTTGTCCCGACCCACGCAGAGTACATCTATCTGCAAAGTCGCCGCGTACTTGCCGACCAGATGGAATTCCTGCGTGCCCACTTCCCGCGCAGCAGTCCGTTGCACCAGCGCATCGCACTGAACACCTGATCACTGTCCCGCTGTGGTGGCTGATAACAAACGGCGCGTCTACCTGATTGACGCCAGTATCTATATTTTTCGTGCCTGGTATTCAGTGCCCGATAACCTCTTCAATAATGACGGTCAGCCGATCAATGCGCTGCACGGTTTTGCCGGCTTCCTGGCGGGTTTTCTGGATGCCGTCAAACCCGAACACCTGGCGGTGGTGTTCGACGAAAGCCTGACTACCTCGTTTCGCAATGATATCTATCCTGACTACAAGGCGAATCGCGAATCGCCGCCTGATGAGTTGAAGCAGCAGTTCCAGTATTGCCGCACGCTGGTGCAGTCACTGGGGATGGCGGATTTTTCCAGCGACAGCTACGAGGCTGATGACCTGATCGGTACGCTGGCCGCGCGCATGCGCGAGCAGGGCTACGCCGTGGTGATCCTCAGTGCCGACAAGGACCTTGCGCAGTTGCTCGAGGCACCGGACCTGCTGTGGGACTATGCCCGCAACCGCCGCCATTACTACCAGGATATTCCGGCCTGGCTGGGGGTCGAGGCCTGGCAGGTGGCTGACTGGCTGGCACTCACCGGTGACAGTGTCGACAATATTCCCGGGGTGCCGGGCATTGGTGCAAAAACAGCGGCAGCGCTGCTGGCCGAGTTCGAGTCGCTGGACAGTCTCTACCGGCAGCTGGATGCCGTCGCGGGATTGAAGATTCGCGGTGCGGCACGTGTGCAGCGGCTGCTGCAGGAGCACCGGGAGGCCGCGATGCTGGCGCGTAGCCTGACCGCTATCGCCCTTGACCCCGAGCTGCAGGTAAAGGACACGGATATTGCACGCCGTCGCGTGGCCGCCGCTGATGTGCAGGGCGTGTGCGAGCAGCTTGGCCTGGGACGCATGACCGCGTCGCGGTTGACGCGTGCGGTCGCTTGATTCCGGATGCTGGACCTTTGATGTCATTGTGGGAAAACATCGCCGCCGATATTGCTGCGGCCACCGGTCAGCAGTCAGCCCTTCAGCAACAGGGTGCAGTGGGCGGTGGCTGCATCAACCAGGCGCAGCGGGTCCGGTTTGGTGACACGGACTACTTTGTAAAACTCAACAGCGCCAGCCGTGTGGATATGTTCATGGCCGAACTCGAGGGCCTGAATGAGCTGCGGCAGTGCACGCCACTGCACATACCGGCAGCGGTGTGCTGTGGACAGGATGGCCAGACGGCCTGGCTGGTCATGGAGAACCTGTCGCTGGGTGGTCGCGGCGACCCGGTGGCACTGGCCGAGGGCCTGGCCGCCCTGCACCGTATCAGCAGTGACCAATATGGCTGGTTCAGGGATAACACCATCGGCTCTACGCCGCAGGACAATACCCGTTGCGATGACTGGATCGGATTCTGGCAGGTGCATCGCTTGCAGTTCCAGCTTGATCTCGCGGCACGCAGGGGTGTCGCTGGGCGACTGCTGTCACAAGGCGAGCGACTGCTGGTGGAATTGCCGGCGTTGTTTGAAAGTTACGTGCCGGAGGCATCCCTGTTGCATGGTGATCTGTGGTCGGGCAATTACGCCTACCTGCAATCAGGCGAGCCGACCCTCTTTGACCCGGCGGTGTATTACGGTGATCGTGAGGCCGACCTGGCGATGACCGAATTGTTTGGCGGTTTCGGCCCCGATTTCTATGCCGCGTACAACAATGCCTGGCCGCTCGACAGTGGTTACCGCACCCGCAAGACTCTTTACAACCTGTACCACATCCTCAACCATTTCAACATGTTCGGCGGTGGCTACCTGGGCCAGGCACAGGGGATGCTGGATTCGCTGTTGAGTGAGTTGCGTTAGCATGGCGCCTGCTGCGGGTTAATCTACTGGTGCAGGAGCGCCGTCCCCGGCGCGATTACGATCAATCGCGGCGAGAAGCTTCCGCGTCCTGCTCACGCCCCTCGCCTACATCCCTGTAGGTAATGCCTACAGGTTATTTTTTATTGATGGTATTGTGCACTCAGTTCGTGCACGGCATCGACCAGTACCCCGGCATGCTCCGGGTTCACATCCGGGGTAATGCCATGTCCGAGGTTGAACACGTGGCCCGAACCTGCGCCGAACCGGGCAAGTACCTGTGCGACCTGTTCACGGATCACCTCGGGCTTCGCATAGAGCACGGCCGGGTCGAGGTTGCCCTGCAGGGCAACGCGATCACCGACGCGCTTGCGGGCCATGGCGAGATCGGTGGACCAGTCCAGTCCCAGCGCGTCCGCACCGGTATCCGCCATGATCTCCAGCCACTGGCAGCCACCCTTGGTGAACAGCACCACGGGTACCTGCAGGCCATCGACCTCGCGTCTCAGGCCGGCAACAATCTTTTGCATGTATTGCAGTGAGAAGTCGCGGTAATCATCGGGTGTCAGTACGCCGCCCCAGGTATCAAAGATCATGACGGCCTGGGCACCGGCTGCAATCTGTGCATTCAGGTAGCTGGTGACTGATGCTGCAACGGTCTCAAGCAGCTGGTGCAACAAGCGGGGTTCGCTATAGAGCATGCCCTTGACGTGCGAGAAGGTCTTGGTGGAACTGCCCTCCACCATGTAGGTGGCCAGTGTCCACGGGCTGCCGGAAAAGCCGATCAGCGGCAGGCGATTATCGAGCGACTGGCGAATCAGGCGCACCGCATCCATGACATATCGCAGCTCGGTTTCCGGGTCCGGGACACCCAGTGCATTGACATCGGCTGCCGAGCGCACCGGTTTTTTAAAGCGTGGCCCTTCGCCTTCCTCGAAGTACAGGCCGAGCCCCATGGCATCGGGAATGGTGAGGATGTCGGAGAACAGGATGGCCGCGTCCAGTGGGAAGCGTTCGATCGGTTGCAGTGTCACCTCGCAGGCGAGCTCCGGGTTCGTGCACAGGGCCATGAAGCTGCCGGCCTGTTTGCGGACCCTGAGGTATTCAGGGAGGTAGCGTCCTGCCTGGCGCATCATCCATACAGGGGTGACGTCTACCGGTTGGCGCAGCAGGGCGCGAATGAGTCGGTCGTTCTGGAGTGGTTGCATGGGGGTATTGTATGCGGGGATGGGTGTTTTCGTAAGCAATTTTCAGATTTTTGTCATGAGGGCCAAGCACTTCTTTTTTTTCTTCCTGTTTCGCCCATTCGGGTGAGGTGCATCTTTTATCTTTTGGT
>JBATFE010000440.1:0-18151 GCA_049664445.1 Gammaproteobacteria bacterium | reverse complement strand
CGGACATCATCGAGCTTGAACGGCTTGATGATTGCAGTTACTAGCTTCATTGGTTATTACTCCTTGATTAAATGGGCCTGCCCTGGAAGACAGGGCAGGCTGTTACTCTAGAACTAGAATGACTTGCCGATGCTGGCCACGACCCTGGCGTCACAGACATTAGTGTCACCACAGTCTGACTTGCTGATCGTGTTGTCCGTATAGGTCAGGCCGAGATCAACCCCGACAACATTCTTGGATATACCCAGGCTCCAGTCGGTGTAGGTACCGCCAAATACCTTGTCGTCGCTGTATGCGGAACCGGCGTTGTAACCGACGTGTGCACTGAAATCGATCTCGTACGGGAACGTGTAGTCATACCCGGCCGCCCAGTACCAGGCGCTGCTGTCAGAAAAGACAAACGCCAGCTCATCGGAGTAGTTCACTGAAGCGCTGAAGCCCTTGTAGCTGCCACTGAGGTAGAACTCGTTGGTGTTGGCGTCGCTGCCACCCGGATACTGATAGCGCAGGTAGCCAATGTCATAACCAATGCCGTTGCCGAGTTCACCGGCATAACCGCCGTACAGGTCGAGCTCGATCTGCGGGTCCGTGGGACCAGTAAAGAAGCTGGAAGCAACATTCGAGGCCCAGGTGCCGAGGTAGATGCCACTGCTATGAGACCAGTCAAATCCGCCCTGGATGGCCATCTGGTTATCGGTCTGCGATACACCACGGAAAACGTAATCCGAGGCCAGCGTGACATTGGCTGAAATATCCGACATCTCGGCCAGAACGGGTGCAGTACTTGCAAGCAGAGCTGTTGCAATAAGTGTTTTCTTGATCATGTCAAATCTCCAAAAGTTAAAGTTGCAAAAGAATGTAGGTGTGCAATGACTACAACTCCGTGCAAAGGGGGAAAATCACTTGTCTTGTTAGCACAACGTGTGCCAAACGTTTTTATTGTATATTTATCTGTTACTTATATATTTTCGCGCAAGGCTTACCCGTTGCGAGCGCTTTAATTTGGTGCAACATATCATCCAAATGCACGATTATTGTGCATCTGGATTTACGGCGTCCGAACATGGACGCGGGGTGGCAGAATCGTCTATCTTTGCCGGATGATTGATACCAAATTTATTGACGATCTCGCCCGCCAGATCAGCGACAGCATCCCGTCCGGGGTAAAGGTGCTGCAGCAGGACATCGAGAAAAACATCCATACCCTGTTGCAAGGCGCATTCGCCAGACTCGACCTGGTCACCCGCGAAGAATTCGATACCCAGTCCCGGGTGCTGTTACGTACTCGCGAAAAACTGGAACAACTGGAGAAGCTTGTTTCCGAACTGGAAGCAAGGAAAAATTAATCAATCGCCGAGCGACTGCACTAACACCGTTCATAACAACTATCGGATTTTACCTACATCGATTGACGAACACGTGTAACTCCCGCGAGGAACTGCAACGGTTATCCTGATTGTCCTTACTCCCGGGTAGCACGCATGTCACTTGCCATCCTCTACAGCCGTGCCTGCGTCGGCATGGAGGCGCCGCTGGTCACGGTGGAGGTGCATCTCTCCAACGGCCTGCCTTCACTATCCATCGTCGGCCTGCCCGAAACGGCCGTCAAGGAAAGCAAGGACCGGGTGCGGGGCGCCATCCTCAATTCACAGTTCGACTTTCCTGCACGCCGCATCACCATCAACCTTGCACCGGCGGACCTGCCCAAGGAGGGTGGCCGCTTCGATCTTGCCATTGCCCTCGGCATACTGGCGGCATCCAGGCAGATTCCCGACAACGAATTGCAACAGCATGAATTCGCCGGCGAGCTGGCACTCTCGGGTGAACTGCGCGCGGTACAGGGCATCCTGCCGATGGTTCTGCAGACCTGCGAGGCACGACGAACACTGGTTATTGCCAGTGGTAATGTTGCCGAAGCAACGCTGGTAAAAGATGCCCGGGTCATCGCCGCAAAACAGTTGCTTGCCATCACTGCACACTTTACGCGCAGCCAGCGGCTGGACTACGAGGCACCCGTACAAGCGCATGCCGCCTGCATCGACACGCTGGACCTTGCCGATGTCCGCGGCCAGCACCACGCGCGGCGTGCACTGGAAATTGCAGCGGCCGGTGGTCACAGCCTGCTGATGCTGGGTCCGCCAGGCACGGGTAAATCGCTGCTGGCGAGCCGGCTACCCGGACTGCTGCCGGAGATGAGCGAAGCGCAGGCACTGGAAACGGCGGCACTCGCCTCGATCAGCAGCCTGCCGGTTAACGTACAGCAATGGAAGCGTCGCGCCTTCCGCGCACCGCACCACACCGCCTCGGCCGTGGCACTGGTCGGCGGAGGTTCCAATCCACGTCCGGGCGAAATCTCGCTTGCGCATCACGGCGTGCTGTTCCTGGATGAACTGCCGGAATTCGACCGCAGGGTACTGGAGGTGTTGCGAGAGCCACTGGAGAGCGGACGCATCATGATATCGCGTGCCGCGCGCCAGGCGGAATTCCCGGCTCAGTTCCAGCTGATCGCCGCCATGAACCCCTGCCCCTGCGGCTACCTCGGCGACCCCGGCGGACGCTGCCATTGCAACATCGACCAGATAGAACGTTACCGCCGCAAAATATCCGGGCCGCTGCTGGACCGTATCGACATGCACGTCGAGGTACCGCGCGTGGCCTATAACGAGTTACAGGGTCCGCCGGGTGAAGCCAGTGCCGTGGTGCGCTCGCGGGTTGCCGGCGCCCGTGATAGGCAGCAGCAGCGCGCTGATATGTTGAACAGCCGTCTCACAAACCGGCAGATTGAACAATTCTGCATATTGAATGAGGCAGACCAGCTGTTGCTGCAACATGCCATGGAGCGTCTGCAACTCTCCGCGCGCGCCTATCACCGCATCCTCAAGGTGGCCCGCAGCATCGCGGACCTCGCGGGCCATGACGCCATAGCAAGCGCCCACCTGGGTGAGGCCATCGGCTACCGCCAGCTGGACCGCAACCGTGGGCACTGATGCCGTTCGCCTCCAGGCTGATAGAGGCAATGCAATAACTGAATAACGTGACTTTTCCAAAATCAGCGTCCCTTTTGAAAAGGCACGAAAGGCAGCCGGGCGGGCACACTGCACGCGATCAACTCAGTACACCGATCTCCGTATTTGCCTTGCGCAGGTTTCTGCTGAACAGTCGACACATATTTTCCAGCAACCTGGCCCTGACCGCACCGTGATCCGCAATCAATGCATCGAAGACATCAATATCCAGTTTGTAGCAGAGTGCATCCACATCGACGGTCACGGCCGCGGAACGTTGAGATCGTTCGATCCATGCCATCTCGCCGAATACCAGCCCCGGTGACAGCGTCGCCAGCCGCTTGATCTTGCCGTCTGGCAGGGTGATCTTGATACTGACCTGGCCCTGGGCAAGCAGGTATAACTGGCTTGCAGGTTCACCCTGGTTAATGATGGTCTCGCCCTTCCTGTAACGCTGTTTCGTCAGCTTGCTGCCGATGACATCGATCTCCCCGGCATCGAGACCGTCGAACAGGTCAAATGACTGCAGGGGCTTCGCGGCAGACGTGACATCCTGCTTGCCCAGAATCAGGTTCTCGCAATGCTCAAGGGCATAGTCATCTTCATAGCTTTGCCAGGGCGCTGCGTCACCGGATTTCAGCTTCGTGCGCATATACCGGCCAAGCGCCGGAGAGGCATCACAGTTTGTGAACAGCAACTGCTTGTCCCTGTCAGCCAGCTTCAGCAGCAACTGGTAGAACAGGCGGCAGGCACTCTGATCGAGTGTCAGCACGCGTTTCAGGTCGAGAATAAAGTAATCTGCCTCCGTGCTTTTATTCACCACTTCATTGACGATTACTTCGGTCGTGGAAAAATTCAGATCGCCCTGAATTTCATAGACCCGGATACGGTGCCCCTGCTGTTGCAAACACTTGCGCCCGGCTGCATCCCGAAGGTGCTTCGAGGTAATGTGGCCGCCATCATAGGCGCTTCGAATCACCGACTTGCCGGGCTGCACGACATTGAACATGTGCAGGTTGAAGTCCATGGATATCTTGTTGCACACCTCGATACCACGCACACTGTTGCCACGCGTGTCCAGTGGCGGCGAGAATACACCAATCCCCAGCTTGCCGGGCAGCACCGCGACGATGCCGCCGGCGACACCGCTTTTTGCCGGCATTCCCACCTTGTAAACCCACTCGCCCGCATAGTCGTACATACCGCAGGACCCCATCACACTGAGCACGCTTTCCACATACTCGCCGCGGATCGCACGATTCTGCGTCAGTGGATTGATACCCGCGTTTGCCAGGGTAGCGCCCATGATCGCGAGATCCCGACAACTGACAGATACCGAGCACTGCTTGAAATACAGCTCGAGAGTCGCGGAGGGGTCTTCCTCGAGAATATTGAAATTTCGCAACATGTAACCGATGGCACGGTTGCGGTGCCCGGTCTCGCTTTCAGACAGGTAGACCCCCTCGTCGATCGACAGTGTCCGCCCGGCATAGGCTGACATCATGCCCATGATGCGATTGATCTTCTTGTCATGGTCATGCCCCATGATCATGCCGGCCGAGGCTATCGCACCGGCATTGATCATCGGGTTGGCCGGCTGCCCGGTAAGCGGATCCAGACTGATGGAATTGAAGGCATCACCGGTCGGCTCCACGCCGATTTTATCCAGCACATCGGTGCGTCCATTGTCCTCCAGCGCAAGACCGTAGACGAACGGTTTCGATATCGACTGAATGGTAAACTCATGCCGGCTATCCCCGGTTTCATAGACATGACCTTCGGTGGTCGCCACGCAGATACCGAAGGATTCACTGCTTGCCTTGGCAAGCTCGGGTATGTAATCGGCCACTTCACCTGCATCCAGTCCGGCAAACCGTTCCCTCAGATCATGCAGGTAATCCATGATCGGTGAATCGATACAGGCAGACACCGCGTCGACAGTGTTGCATTGACTGCTGCTACTCATTGGCTGTTCCTGCTGAAGTGAATTCAAACACTATCCTGCACGCGCCTGTCCAGCCACCAGGAAATCCTGTCGTTCTGTAGCAGCACGCGTTTGCGCAAAGATTCCTGCTTTTTTCGAGTGCAAGGAACACGCCAGTGAGGCGTGCGGCGCTGCACATGGCCAATCACGCGGCATGCAGCAAGCCGCGGCAACCGCGTATGTTTCTGCAGATCAACCAGTTGCTAGATGCCGAAGCTCGCTGCAGAGCCATTTGCCCTGTCCTGACAGCGGATAAGAGACGAGTGACTGGCAGTCACGTTGCCAGATTACAGTGCACGAACAGACTGGATGCACAGCAATGGTGCGCCTGTAACGCCCCTTGAACACACATACCCTGCCGGCGCAAGGGTACTCATCAATACCGCCAATGCCGCTGTAATGCCCGCCAAGCAGGCATTAATGCAGCCAATGGCGCTCAAACAACAGAGCACATCGCGGCCGGGCAGGCGCCTGCACACGCCTGCGGCACATATCCTGCATCAGTCATGACTGCATGGAACCAGGGTGTCGGGACATGGGCGCACAACGGCAAGGAAGCGACACACCCGGATTTTTTACAGGGCTTGCTGTGATATGACCATTGACTGGAAAAGTTATGACCCGGGTGAATTCTATGACGAAATCATCAGCACGCCCGGCTATGCCCGTGCACCGGCACGCAACCTCGCCGCCTGGCTGCGATCACTGTCGTACGAGGAGTTGCAGGCACGCAAGCTGGACGCGGAACTGGCCATCATTGACAAGGGCGTCACCTTCACGGTCTACAGCGATGGCGAGAATATAGACCGCGCCTGGCCCTTCGACATCATCCCGCGGATCATGCCGATACGCGAATGGCGCAACATCGAGGCCGGACTGAAGCAGCGCCTGCAGGCGCTCAACCTGTTCATCGATGACCTCTACCATGAGCAGAAAATCATTGCCGACGGCATTATCCCGAAATCACTGATCGCGGAGTCGAAGGGATTTCGCAAGGAATGCATCGGCATCAAGCCAGCCCACAGGGTGTGGGCGCATATTTGCGGCAGCGACCTGGTACGCGACGGCGACGGTACCGTCTATGTACTCGAGGACAACCTGCGCGTGCCATCCGGCGTCTCCTACATGATCGAAAACCGCGAGGTGACCAAGCGCGTACTGCCGGAACTGTTCGAGAACAATACCATCCTGCCGGTGGATAACTATCCCGACAAGCTGATGGAGATGCTGTTGTCGATCTCGCCGAGCCGCCGCAAACATCCCGAAGTGGCGGTACTCACGCCCGGCATCTACAACTCGGCCTATTTTGAACATGCCTTCCTGGCGCGCAGCATGGGTGCCGAACTGGTCGAGGGTGCTGACCTGATGGTCGACGCGGACGACTTTGTTTACATGAAGACTATCAATGGCATGGCGCGTGTGGATGTCATCTACCGGCGCGTCGATGACCTGTTTCTCGATCCCGAGGTCTTCAACAAGGATTCGCTACTGGGTGTCCCCGGGCTGATGCGCGCATGGCGCAAGGGCAATGTGGCACTCGCCAATGCACCGGGCTGCGGCGTGGCCGACGACAAGGTGGTGTATTCCTATGTGCCGGATATCATCCGCTACTACCTTGACGAGGACGCACTGCTGCCGAATGTGCCCACCTTCCGCTGCAATGACAAACAGCAGCGTGAACATGTACTCGCCAACCTGGAGTCCATGGTGGTCAAGCCGGCGAATGAATCCGGCGGTTATGGCATGCTGGTGGGGCCGCAATCAAGTGCACGGGAACGCGAGGAATTCCGGCGCCTGATCAGCAGCAAGCCGCGCAACTATATCGGTCAGCCGGCACTGAAGCTGTCGACGGCACCGACCCTGTGTGACCACACACTGGAGCCAAGGCATCTGGACCTGCGGCCCTTTATCCTGCAGGGCGCGGAGACCTATGTCACCGCGGGCGGGTTGACGCGGGTCGCCATGAGAAGTGGCTCGCTGGTCGTCAACTCGTCACAGGGCGGCGGCAGCAAGGACACCTGGATCGTGGATAACGAGGGCGGATAATGCTGTCTCGGGTTGCAAGCCGCATTTACTGGCTGGCACGCTACATCGAGCGTACCGAGAATATCGCACGCCTCGTCAATACCTACTATTTTATGTTGCTGGACCTGCCTCGCGGCACGCGCATCGGCTGGGAAATACTCCCCGTGATTACCGGCAACTATCCATTGTTCACGGAACAGTACCAGCGCCATGACGAGCGCAACACGGTCAAGTTCGTGCTCGCTGACAGCTCCAACCCGGGGTCACTGCTCAACTCGATTGCCGCTGCCCGCGAAAACGCCCGAACCTCGCGCGAGGCGCTGCCCGGCAATGCCTGGGAGCAGATAAACGAACTGCAGCTGTATGCAAACGCCCGTATCAACGATGCCCTGCCGCGCCGTGGCCGCTTCGAATTTCTCACCCAAATCATCCAGCGCTGCCAGCAACTGACGGGGCTGCTGTCCGGCACCATGAGCCATGACCATGCCTATGATTTTGTACGCATCGGGCGCAACCTTGAACGCGCCGACATGACGACGCGGGTCATCGATATCGGCGCCATGAGCATGCAGACCCCGGATGATGTCGGCGGCCTCGATGTGCATGTCTGGACCAGCATGCTGCGTGCGCTGAGCGCCTACCAGATGTACCGCAAGGATATACGGCTGGGCGTGCACTGCGAGGATGTCGTCAGTTACCTGCTGCAGAATGACTGCCTGCCACGCTCGGTTGCACATTGCCTTGACCAGGTCGAGGAGTGCATCGGTGACCTGCCACACCACGAAGACATGCTGAAGCCGGTTCGCGAAGTGCGGCGGCGCGTCAGTCGCATCAAGCCGGAAAAGCTCGATGCCGTCTCGCTGCACACGGAGGTCGACCGCCTGCAGGTCGGTATATCCGCCATACATAACAAGCTCGGCGAAACCTGGTTCGCGTAATCAGCCCCGGCTGCTCAAGGGCCTCAAGCGGGACATCACCAGTACCGATTGAACCTCAGGCACACCCTTTTATGCTCAAATTCGGGCATAGTAAGCACTAAACCTTCTAACGAGGCAGCTGCGGAATGGCAATCAGAGTCGCGATCAATCACAAAACCGAATACCGCTTCGACCGTCCGGTGGCGGTGTCACCGCATGTCGTACGGCTGCGCCCGGCACCCCATACCCGCACGCCGATAGAGTCCTACTCACTCAAGGTACTGCCGAAGGAACACTTTATTAACTGGCAACAGGACCCCTTCGGCAATTACCTCGCACGCCTGGTGTTCCCCGAGCCGGTGACAACACTGTCCTTCGAGGTGGACGTGGTGGCCGAAATCATCACCATCAACCCGTTCGATTTCTTCGTGGAAAAATATGCGGAGCATTATCCCTTTGAATACCCGTCCGGTTTGCACAAGGAGCTGGCCCCCTATCTTGAAATCACCGAGGACGGTCCCCGCTTGCAAGAATGGCTCGCCACTGTCGACCGCTCGCGACAGGAAATCAATAACTTCCTGGTAGATCTCAACAAGCGCCTGGAGCAGGACATCGACTACTCCATCCGCATGGAACCGGGCATCCAGAGCTGCGAGTACACCCTTGAAAAGGCCCTCGGTTCCTGCCGTGACAGCGGCTGGCTGCTGGTACAGATCCTGCGCCACCTCGGGTTGGCGGCGCGCTTCGTTTCCGGTTACCTGCTGCAGCTGACGCCGGACGAAAAATCGCTGGATGGCCCGTCTGGCACCGACCATGATTTCACCGACCTGCATGCCTGGGCCGAGGT
Organism: Gammaproteobacteria bacterium; assembly: GCA_049664445.1. GTDB lineage: Bacteria > Pseudomonadota > Gammaproteobacteria > UBA9214 > UBA9214 > UBA9214. Next base: position 9,373 of record JBATFE010000440.1, on the reverse strand, counting down.
GTACCTACCGGGAGCCGGCTGGCTGGGACTGGACCCGACCTCGGGTTTGTTCGCCGGCGAGGGGCATATCCCGCTGGCCTGTACGCCGCACCCCGTCAGCGCCGCACCTATCACCGGCACCACCGATGAATGCAAGGTGGAATTCAGCTTTCACAACCAGGTGCGACGACTTCACGAGGACCCGCGGGTCACCAAACCCTATACCGAGGACCAATGGCAAACCATCCAGGCCCTGGGGCGCAAGGTCGACGCCGACCTGGAGGCAGGCGACGTACGCCTCACGCTCGGTGGCGAGCCGACCTTCGTCTCCATCGATGACATGGAATCGGCGCAGTGGAATGACGCCGCACTTGGCAAGCACAAGCGTGTACTGGCGGGTGATCTGATGCTCCGCCTGTGGCAGCGCTTCGCACCCGGCGGACTGCTGCACTACGGCCAGGGCAAGTGGTATCCGGGGGAACCGATACCGCGCTGGTCGCTGAACTGCTTCTGGCGTGTCGATGCTGAACCCCTGTGGCGCGACCCGGCACTGATGGCGCGCGACGGCATCGATTACGGCAGCGGGCCACACGAGGCCCGGCAGTTCGCGGCAGCGCTGACCCGCAGACTGGGTCTGGCGGAACAGTACCTGCTGCCCGCCTACGAGGACATCCTTTACTACCTGTGGAAAGAAGGGGACCAACCTGTCAACGTGGACCTGCTCGGCACCGACCTGAAAAAACCCGACGAACGCCGCCGGCTGGTGGAACTGCTTGCCCGCGACCTCGGCAAACCCGCTGGCTTCGCACTGCCACTGCGCCGCGACGAGGCCACCAATGGCTGGCAAAGCTGTTGCTGGAGCTTTCGCCGTGGACACATGTTCCTGGCGCCCGGCGATTCACCCATGGGACTGCGCCTGCCACTCGATGCCCTGCCCTGGGTAGCCGAGGAGGAACGCGATATAGAACCGCAACGCGACCTGTTTGAACCGCGCCCGGCACTGGGGGATTACTATGGCGAGGTCACCCGCCGTTTCAGCCATTTCGAGGTGGCGCAGGATGCCCACCCGGAAATCAGGCAGCAGCAAGCGGCGGACAACGGCAGCCGCAGGCGACGGCGCATCGAGGTGATACACACCGCCCTGTGTGTCGAGGCACGCGAGGGCATGCTGCGGGTGTTCATGCCACCGCTCACCCACATTGAACACTATCTGGACCTGCTCGCCGCTATCGAACTGACCGCCGCCGAGCTGCAGACGCCGGTACGCATCGAGGGTTACGAGCCACCCCGGGACTGGCGCGTATGCAAGCTGGCCGTCACCCCGGATCCGGGCGTGATCGAGGTCAACATTCACCCGGCGCACAACTGGGAAGAACTCACCGAGCGCACCGAGACCCTCTACGCCGAGGCCCGCCTGGCGCGACTCGGGACGGAGAAGTTCCTGCTGGATGGACGCCATACCGGCACGGGGGGTGGCAATCATGTGACACTCGGTGGCGCCACTCCGGCAGACAGCCCGTTCCTGCGGCGCCCCGATCTGCTGCGCAGTCTGCTGACCTGCTGGCAGCATCATCCCGGTCTGTCGACGCTGTTCTCCGGCATGTTCATCGGTCCCACCAGCCAGGCGCCACGGGTTGACGAGGCCCGCGACGAGAATCTCTATGAACTCGAGATCGCCTTTCAGCAAATGCCCACGGGCGATGTCGCACAGCCCTGGCTGGTGGACCGCCTGCTGCGCAACCTGCTGGTCGATATTACCGGCAACACCCACCGGGCGGAGTTCTGCATCGACAAGCTCTACTCCCCCGACTCGTCGACGGGACGTCTCGGGCTGGTGGAGTTCCGCGCCTTCGAAATGCCACCGCATGCGCGCATGAGCCTGGTGCAGATGCTGCTGCTGCGCACCCTGATTGCACGCTTCTGGAAGCGGCCCTACCGCCAGCGGCTGGTGCGCTGGGGTACCGAATTGCATGACCGCTTCATGCTGCCCCACTATGTATGGTCAGACATGAAGGATCTGGTGTGCGAGTTGCAACGCGACGGTTACCCGTTCCAGCTGGAATGGCTGGCGCCGTTCCTGGAATTCCGCTTCCCGCACTATGGCTCGGTCAGCGTGCAGGACATCCGCCTTGATCTCAACGCCGCCCTGGAGCCGTGGCATGTACTGGGCGAGGAGATGAGCAGTCAGGGAACGGCGCGCTTCGTTGACTCTTCGGTGGAGCGCGTGCAGGTCAAGGTCACGGGGCTGCAGCACGAACGTTACGTGGTGACCTGCAATGGCCGCCGGGTGCCGTTGCGCGGCACCGGCACCCATGGCGAGTATGTGGCGGGCGTGCGCTTCCGCGCCTGGCAGCCGCCCTCGGCACTGCACCCCACCATCGGCAGTCATTCACCGCTGGTTTTCGATATCATCGACACCTGGAATGGCCGTTCCATCGGGGGCTGCACTTACCACGTGGCACACCCCGGCGGGCGCCACTATGATGTGTTCCCGGTAAATGCCTACGAGGCCGAAACACGGCGTTTCAGCCGCTTCTGGAATCATGGCCACACGGTTGGCCCCCTCAAGCCGCCACCGGACACTGCACAACTGGCGAAGTTCTTCCCCGAGGGGCATGTCCCGGGGCCCATGGAGCCGCCCGCGGAGGAGATCAACCCGGAGTACCCCGGCACCCTGGACCTGAGGTACCTTAATAGATGTGACTGATTCACAAACAATGAATACCCCCGGGCGCAGCGCCGTGTGTCCAGCCTACCGGCATCCGTCTACAGGCTATGACGAGATGTGTACCGGGCAGGGCAAGGTACGTAAACACTGGCGCTACCTGATCAACTCACTGGACGCCATGGGCCCCGAGGCGCTGCAGCAGCGGCAGCGCGACACGCTGCAGATACTGCGTGGTGACGGTGCTACCTATAACGTCTATGGCGAACTGGATGGACTCAACCGGACGTGGCCGCTCGACCCGATACCCCTGCTTGTCAGCAGCAGCGAATGGGCACGCATCGAGGCCGGTCTGGTACAACGGGCGGAACTGCTCAACCTGATCCTGCGCGATCTCTACGGACCGCGCAGCCTCATCAGGAAGGGCCTGATCCCGGCAAACCTGGTCTATGCCGACCCAGGCTTCCTGCGCGCCTGCGTGGTCCCCCCTGCGGCCACTGCACCGGGGCTGACGCTGTGCGCCGCCGACCTGGTGCGCTGCGCGGACGGCCAGTTCCGCGTTCTCAAGGATCATACCCAGTCACCATCGGGCATGGGCTATGCACTGGAAAACCGCACCGTCATGTCGCGCCTGTTACCCAGCCTGTTTCGCGATTCCCACCCGCACCGGCTGGCGCCCTTCTTCCGCCGCCTGAGAGAATCACTCGCGGCCCTGGCACCCGCCCCCGGTCGCGATGGCCCGCGGGTGGTGATCATGACACCCGGGGCACACAACGAAACCTATTTCGAGCATCTCTACCTGTCCAATTACCTTGACTACACCCTCATCGAAGGCGCCAACCTGGCGGTACGCGACGGGCGTGTCTGGCTCAAATCCGTCAGCGGGCTGGAACCGGTGGATGTCATCCTGAGGCGCGTCGATGATCATTACTGCGACCCGCTGGAACTGCGTCCTGACTCCCTGCTCGGTGTCCCGGGGCTGGTGGAAGTCGTTCGCAGGGGGCGTGTCGCGATCGCCAATCCACTCGGCAGCGGTGTCCTGGAGAGCCCCGGCCTGATGGCCTTTCTGCCGCGGCTTGCAAGACATCTGCTGGGACAGGAGCTGCGCCTGCCATCGGTTGCCACCTGGTGGTGCGGACAACCGCGGGAACTCGACTACGTACTGGCCAACCTGTCCACGCTGGTAGTGCGGCAGATCAGCCGCAGCGCCGGCAGCAGGCCGGTTTTCGGCGAGCAGCTCGACAACGCTGAACTGGCGGCCTGGCGCGAGCGCATCCGCACCCGGCCGCACCTGTATGTCGGCCAGGAAAAGCTGCCCCCGTCCTCGGCACCGACACTGCGCGACGGCCTGCTGGAACCTCGCCAAGGTATCCTGCGCACCTTCATGACGGCCTCGCAGGACAGTTTCACGGTGATGCCCGGCGGACTGACCCGCGTCGGCGAGCAACCGGAAAGCCTGATCATCTCAAACCAGGCAGGTGCTATCAGCAAGGACACCTGGGTGCTGGCCTCGGAACCCGAACAGATCGATACACTGCTGCCACAGACACAGATAGCCTACCACCAGATGCAGGAAACCCTGCCCGGTGTCGCCGCCGAGAACCTCTTCTGGCTGGCGCGCTATGCCGAGCGTGCCGAAAACATGATCCGGCTGATCCGTAAAATTCACAACCGCCGCAACGAGACCCTGCAGAACGAGGACACGACGAACAAGACAACACTGCATGTGCTGCTGCGTGGACTGACTCACATGAGCATGACCTACCCCGGTTTTACAGGTGCCGGTGCAGCAGGGCGGCTGGCCGAACCGCTGGCAGAGATCACCGGGTTGATCAGCAACAAGCAGCGCACCGGGACCCTGGCCGCCAACCTGGCGGCCTGTCTGGACGCCGCCTATGCGGTACGCAACCTGTTTTCAGCCGATACCCGCCGGGTATTCAATGATATCGGTGATGAACTGGCCGGCCTGTCGCAACCAGGGCAAAGTGATCCGCAGTTCCTGCAGAGTGCCCAGGACCGTATCATCACCGCCCTCATGGCCATCGCCGGCGCTGCCAGCGAAAGCATGAGCCGGGACCTCGGCTGGCACTTCCTCAATCTTGGCAGGCGTATCGAGCGGGCGCTGTTGCTGATTGCGCTGCTGCGCGCCGTGCTGACCTCCCGCGAGTCAGCGGCGGTTGAGGTGCTGTTGCTGGAGTCGGTGCTGACGGTTGCCGAGAGCTTCACTCTGTATCGACGCCGTTTTCGCAACCGGCCGCAATTCGGGGCCACGCTGGACCTGCTGCTGCTGGATGAGACCAACAGCCGCTCCCTCATCTACCAGTTGAATGCCGTTCGGGAGCACCTCGCGATACTGCCCGGGCAGGGCGGACGCCCCCACAAGCGGGAAATGCGTTTCATCCTTGAGGCTGCCAATCTGCTCAACATGGCAGATGCCGAGGAACTGGCGGAGGCCGATGGCGGTACCCGGCCACGGCTCGAGGCCCTGCTCGCCGGCCTTGGCCACAGCCTGAGTGAAACCTCGAACGCCCTCTCGGCAACCTATTTCACCCATGCGCAGCGGCCCTACCAGCTGGTTGACAAGGATCCGGGGCACGCGCCATGAAATACCGCCTGGTGCACAAAACCGAGTACTTCTATGGCATCACTGTCAGCCAGTGTCACAACCTGGCACACCTGCACCCCCGCAACCTGCCCGCGCAGCAGTGCCTGGGTTATCGTCTGCAGATCGATCCCTTGCCAGTAGATCATGCCGAGCATGAGGACTTCTTCGGTAACCATGTCAGTTACTTTTCTATCACGCAACCGCACCAGACCCTAACGGTGACCGCAACCAGCGAGATTCAACTGGAGACCGGCAATGACCAGCTGGCACTGGAGCGGGACATGCCCTGGGACAAGGTGCGCCAGCGTCTGGCGGAACCGCTCACTGACACCGATCGCGAGAACCTGCAATTCGTGCTCGACTCGCCGCTGGCGGCAACTTCACAGCAGCTGGCCGGGTATGCGGCCGCCTCCTTCCCACCCGCCCGTCCCCTGCTCGCAGCAGTGCATGAACTGATGGAAAGGGTCCATCACGATTTCACCTATGACCCGCAGTTTTCCACCATCTCCACCCCCCTCGACGAGGTGTTCTCCAGCCGCCGCGGCGTGTGCCAGGACTTTGCGCACCTGGCGATCGCCAGCCTGCGCAGCCTCGGTCTGGCAGCCCGCTACGTCAGCGGCTACCTCGAGACCCTGCCGCCGCCGGGCCAGCCCAAACAACGGGGCGCCGACGAGTCACATGCCTGGTTCTCTGTCTACCTGCCCGATGTCGGCTGGCATGACTTCGACCCCACCAACAACAGCGTGCCGCTGGACCAGCATATCACCACGGCCTGGGGACGTGACTATGCCGATGTCACGCCGCTCAAGGGCGTGATCTTCGGCGGCGACCCGGGACACAAGCCGCAGGTCTCGGTGGACATGCAACGCCTGCCGGAACCCGATACAACGGCAGGCAACAAGCTTCAGCAGTAACTGCGTGCGCCGAGAGGCGGCGGGCAAACAATACAGGCGATCCACCGCCAGCAACTTGCCACCGCCAGGATGGCCTGTCAGCAGGGCCGCGCCATATGCCGAATGAATCAACTGCTTGCCTGTGAAACAGTGCAGACTGCACGGGTTGCGGTAGCAACTAGAAACGGCAGCGGGTCTCGGCGCCCTTTTCAATCCAGCCGTGAATCATTTTCTTCGTGGTAAAACCACTGCTGCAGTTTCCTGCATGATCGATGACAATGACACCGCCACGCCCCTTGACCTTGCGCACCAGGTACTCGATACCGGCTGCCGTCGCCTGTTTTGCATCCATGCCTTTCATGTAAATGAAATCCGAAATCGTTTTTGAAATAACGGCGCGCATGAAGTCCTCACCGAAACCGGTCGCGGAAACGGCACAGGTCTCGTTATCCGCATAGACCCCGGCACCAATGATCGGAGAGTCACCGACGCGGCCCATGCGCTTGTTGACGATGCAGCCGGTTGATGTTGCGGCCGCCAGGTTACCCTGCGGATCGCGTGCAATGGCGCCAATGGTGCCGTATTTCTGGTCTTCCGTGTCTTCCTCTGTGTCATCATGATCGAGCATGATCTTGTGCTGCAGGCGTGCCTGGCGAAGTTGTTCCACGCGGTCAGTGGTGTAGAAGTAGTCCTCGGGCACGCGTGCCATGCCGCAATGATCAGCAAAGCGCATGGCGCCCTCGGCAATGAGCATCACGTGCTCGCTCTCGGTCATCACAAGGCGCGCGAGCTGCACGGGGTTGGCAATGTTATCGACGGCGGCGACGGCACCGGCCGACAGGTCACGGCCATCCATAATGGCCGCGTCCATTTCGACCTTGCCGTTTTCATTGAGTACCGAACCGCAACCGGCATTGAACACCGGATCATCCTCCAGCAGTGAGGCGCAGGCTTCCACTGCCTGCAGCGCCGAACCACCCAGCTCCATGACATCACGGCCATGTTCCAGTGTGCGGCGAATACTGTCGAGGTAACGAAAGGCGGTTTTGTCGTCCTTGACGTTATCTAGCGCACCCGCGCCACCATGAACCATCAGGGAATAGGTGCCACTCATGGCGTAGTCAGGTCGTCATCTTTCACCCGCGCATTGTCACATATCAGCCGGCATATTTCCCGGAAAACAAGACTATCCCAGGCGGTACAGCAATTCGTTTCGCAGTGCCTCCTGGTGTTCGCGCGACCCGGCCAGCAACACCACCAGTTTACCCGTCAGTATGGTTCCCCAGTTGACGATGACAATCCCCTCCCCGGTCTTCATATCGAACTCGATATCCCTGATATCCAGGTCAGATAATGTCCGGTAGCGGGTCTTGAACGTCATCGCACTCCATTCCGGTATATCCAGTTTCTGCGCAATAACAGTCGGATAGGAGGCGCCATTGAAGCGCGGGTTGCATTCAACCGCCGGGTAGCGGGTACCCTCGGGTGTTGCAACCACTGCCAGATCAAAGGCGAAAATACCTTTTATGCCACGCTCCTTGAGCCACAGGGCCATCGGTTCGATGGACTCCCATGGCTCATGGCTGGATGGAAAACGGTTACCCTGGTGGGCGCAGCCATCAAGAATTTGCTCGCTCACGGCCAGGCGTACAAGGCGGTCGTCAACAACCCGGTACTGCATGTTGAGGAATACCCCGGATCTGATTTCTTCCTGCAGCTGTACTGGCATAGTGCGTGAAAATTTCTTCATCGCGTCGCGCAGTGCTTCGCGGTTCGCACAGCGGTAGATACCGACGCCGGAAACCGATATTGCCGCTTTCAGGTAACAGGGCATATTGAATGAAATGATGTCCATTTCGGTGATCTGATCAACACTGGCAAAACATTGCGTCTGCGGCACATCGATACCCAGCTGTTGCGCAAGTGCCATGAAATTGTTTTTCGAGTTGATGAACTCGACGGCTTCCAGCCATTGCGTATCGTTCCAGGCCTTGCATTCCGCCGGTCCGAAATAAAACACGGAGGGCATGTAACCCGCATGTCGAGCCAGTTGTTCCCGGCTCAGGTCCCAGATCACGCTTTCGCTGTGCCTTAGCCCGATACGGCAATAATGACTGCTAATGTGTCTCCACTGGGGCTTGAGTACCGGGTGCAGCTGGATGAAATCCTCAGGCTCGCTAAGCCCGAGTGCACGACCTGAATAAAGATCATTCCCCTGAACACCCTCTGCAGTGCACTGCATGATGTCATGGTTGATGACATAACGACCGGCAGGCAGGTAACCGTGACTGACACTGGTGGACATGGCACTTCCTCATATCTATTTTGTACTGGTTTGAGGTAAGCAGGATTGGTGCCATTTTCACAACATTGCGAATCAACAGCTTATTCACTCATGTACGTTTGACAGTGCCCACTTATGGCACAGGGTGAATTTTATTGAACCATTGCTGTGCATTTTATCAGTCTTGCCGGGCTTTCCTGTTGTACCAACAGCTATGAGATTTCACAGGCTGGTTAACACAGTCAGGGACAGTATTTATGATTTAAATGCATTGACTTATCAGTATTTGATTATATACTGAACTTCTTAAACTTTGAGGCTCTCATGGAGGTGTCAATCGTGGACAGGATCAGGTTTTACTGGCGCCCGCTGATACAGGCTGGCGTTCTAAAACACCCCAGCCGTAACGTTCATGAGGTAAAAAATGGACTGTGATGATCTATTGAAGTGCTCGCTGGCCGCGTTATTGATGGTTGTCATGGTCACCCTGGTGCCGTTGTTATTGTACTGGCTGTGGATTGGCCTCTCAGGTTGACTATGCTGCTAACCGTACGCCAGTTAGCGGAGCCATATCCCGTCAACACAAATTTGCAAGTGGAGGTTGTATGCCGAATTTTCTGAACGAACTCAAGCAGCGTGCGAAAAAATGCCCGGTTGCCTGTGCGCTGAAAATACTATTGCTGGCGCTGTTTGTCAGTGCACTCACAATTGCGCTTTTCTTCAAGAGCGCAATGTCAATCTATGCCTACGTAGGCTTCATGGCGATCATCGGGTATGTCGCGATACTGGCAATCGCCACCAACGGCAATTGCAGACTCAAGCTGAGCGAAGAAGACTAGCCCGTCTGGCTGAATACCCGGACATGGCATTCCCCGCCAAAACCGCTCCGGTTGTCATACAAGACACCGGAGCCGGTACTCAGGCTGCGGCAATACGCGCAACCACAT
>JBATFE010000439.1:0-2097 GCA_049664445.1 Gammaproteobacteria bacterium | reverse complement strand
TCTTTAGGGAGGATACTGCTACAAACTATTCTGAACAACGGTGGGTACTTGCGCAGGAACTCGCTAATACAAGCGAGGCGCAAAATTACCGTTGCTGTCCAATAAAAGGACCGTTTTTAGCTCTATTGGACAGCCACAAAAAAACCGGCCAAGCTTGGCGCCATAATCGGTTGATTTGTATACTATAATGGCGCGCCCGGAAGGAGTCGAACCTCCGACCGCCTGGTTCGTAGTGTTCCGCCTGAATGCGCGTATCCTATTGTAATTCAATGCTTTTATACGACTTATGCTGTCCAATAAAATCGGGCTATTTGACCTTATTTGACTATATTTAAGGTTATTTAGCGCCTTCTATTGGACAGTTAAGGCGATGTCTCTGACCAACCCCCTCCTATCATGTTATCCAGAATTTATGGGGAAATACTTGAATTCGTTCATTTCGTATATTGCGTTAATTTCGTTCATGGGCTACTCTTAAAAATATTCCAGAACTACTTTGCTAAAAAACGCAGCGGATTACGAATATGCCTACTGTCGCAAATAAACCCCTCGATGCAATTGCCCCAAGCGAGCAAGACGTACAACTTGCCGCAAAAAGCAGTCGATTGCTAGCTGCGTGCCTGGAGCACGGTGAAACCGCACGTATCCGTCTGATCGACGGAGAACAAGATATTACCGTACCTGTTACAGCCATGCGCTTGTTAATCGATATTCTTGCTCATATGGCCCAAGGTGATGCGATCAGCCTCGTACCCCATCATGCCGAACTCACCACCCAGCAGGCTGCAGACTTCCTTAATGTCTCCCGACCTTACCTGGTCAAGCTCCTGGAACAGGGCGAAATCCCCTTTCGTAAAGTTGGCACCCGACGCCGGGTGCTCTTCCGGGATTTGATGGCATACCTCCAGCAATCTCGCCAACAGCGCACCGCCGCATTAGATGAATTAACCGAACAGGCTCAGAAACTCGATATGGGCTACTGAGTGTATGGCAAACTTCACGGCGATTTACGACGCCTGCGTACTGTATCCGGCACCGCTTCGCGATTTCCTGCTCCGGCTGGCAATGACGGAGCTTTTCCGAGCCCGCTGGACAGACCACATCCATGGAGAGTGGATGCGAAGTGTCTTGAATAACCGGAAAGACCTCACTGCCGGGCAACTTGAACGAACTCGACAGCTAATGGATCAGGCGGTACCCGACTGCCTGGTAACCGACTACGAGGATCTCATTTTTAGTCTGGAACTTCCCGACCCTGACGATCGGCATGTGTTGGCTGCTGCGATACGATGCCAGGCCGGTGTAATTGTCACCTTCAACCTTGATGACTTTCCCAACGACACCCTGGAACGATACGGAATTGAAGCGCAACACCCTGATGAATTCATCGGCCATCTATTGGATGTCGATCCAGGCGCAGTCTGCAATGCTGCCAGACAGCAACGCCAGGCACTGCGAAACCCACCAAAATCCTCCATGGAGTTTCTGACACTTTATTGCGACAAGGGTTGGCAGGAACAGTTGCTCGGCTTGAAGAGATGATCGATCTCATATGGATTTTGCCCGAATTAACATGCCACGAAAAAAGACGCCAGCCTTAAAACGCGTACCCAACCAAAGTTCCAAACGGCGAACATCAGCACGCAGTTGGCTCGAAAAACAGTCCAAAGAAGAACTCGTCGATTTCATCCTGGAGGTCGCACAAGAACATCCACGGGTCAGTGAACTCCTGACCAATCGCACCAACCTGAAACAGGGCAAGATCAATCCAGTCAGGGAGGCCATCCGCAGGGACATCAAAGCATTGGAGCCAGATTGGCAAGATTATGATGCATTTGACGTGGACAGCGACTTTGCTCATATTGCCGAACAAATGGCCGCATTGCTCAATGCAGGTTACGCAGATGACGTAGTCGAATTGGGAGAAGCATTTCTGAAGCTGGCACCCAAACGTTATGAATACAGCCACTATGACGACTGGGAAATTGAATCCGGAATAGCGGAATGCCTGGATATCATATTGAAGGCGCTAACTCGCTCATCTTTCCCCCCCGCCGAACAACTACTGTGGTATATCGATGCTGAACTGAAGGACGA
>JBATFE010000438.1:0-4845 GCA_049664445.1 Gammaproteobacteria bacterium | reverse complement strand
CATCCTGACTGGCAGCAGGTTATTCAGCCACTTCGTGTTGGCCTGACCGAACATAACTGGAATACCTTGTCGATCCAGATGCCGATCCTGCCCAATGAGGCTGAATACCCTGAGTATGCGCCCCTGTATGATGAAGTTGCACCGCGCATCAATGCCGCCATCAACTACTTACAGGATAATGGTTCCAACAACATCGTCCTTATTGGTCATAGCCAGGGCGCAGCGATGACAGCCTACTATCTATCAACATCAAAGCAGGACGTTAACGGTTTTGTCGCCATTGGCATGTCAAGCTTTGCAGATGATCCTCGCATGAACAGTATAAAGGCCCTGGAAAAGATCAATGTGCCTGTGCTGGACCTGTACGGTGAGGAAGATCTTGAAGACATTCTCAACAGCAGTAGTGCCCGCGCTGAATCAGCCAAAAAGGCAGGCAATAAAAATTACACTCAAGTTAAACTCTCTGGATCCAACCATTTCTTTGATGGCAAGGAAGATGAGCTGGTTGAATCTGTTGCCGGATGGCTGGATAAACTGGCTGACAAATAATCAAAGTTAATTACTGTGAACACGTGCGTACATTGCGGCAACACTCCCTTTCGACATTATGTAAATTACGTAAAAAGGAGCGAAATACACAGGCACTTGCAGCGCACATAACTTTTCATGGTTCCATTTGTTTGTTCAACTTTGTTCCTGCCCGACGGGTTCTTGTTGCGGGCGATCATAGTGAGGCTACACAGTCCCTGAATGTCCGTTGTTGATGTGGATCAATCGTTGGTTGCATATGGCGTCGAGAATGTTTTCTATGCCCCACACCAGGGGATTATGATCCCTTGATCTCAACGTCTAAGGCCATGAATACTATGGGGATAGGTGGGGCCGCCAGGACCCGAACCCGGTGACATCGGATAAGTCGGCCTGCTCGGGTATCTTTTAAGCCTTCCCGGTGACGTTACCTGAGTTACCCCGTTCGGTCACCTGACTCTCGACGCCCCGAGTCGGACGGTCCCCGGAATTCACGCTCCATAAGGCCGTCGCTACTTGGTTGCCGATACTCGTGGTCGTATGCCCAGAACATTTGGAATGGGCCAAGATACCGAAATATCATCATTCTCAAGGGATGATGTACCGTGGCTGCCGGATATTTCGAATTCCACCTCCCCGACGTGAATATAGAGTTGGGCCTGCGGTCCACCTTCCAGATGCTGGGCGGCTACCAGACCTATGCCAAGGCGTAACAGTTCGTTGTTCAAATCATGCATCGTGTAGGGGGAACGGCAAAAGATAAACAGAATCCGGCCAGACTCATCTTCTCCCAGTGCTGCTTCACTCCACATCTTCTTCTGCTGACTCCAGCGGTTTTGTCCCGGCCGTTTGATCAGCCTGAGATTCTGTACCAGCGATGCATAATCCTGAAGAATCGTTTCCATGCTGACACCCGGGCTGTCCAGGTCAAAGATACGAAAATGTCGTAGCCCGTCCCGGAGTGGATCAAATGCCGCAACAGATTTGTAGGCATTTACATTATCGTTGTTCAGATGTTCCCGGAAGCGGAGATACCCGACATGGGTCCTGTAGTCTGTTCCGTACATCCCGGCATTGATTGCAGCAGTGAGACGATGTGCCTTGCTCCACTGCCTGGCTGTACGTGCGCTCGAACCGCCGACAAGGCTTAGTCCGATGAACTCAAGTGACCAGAGAACCGGATCAATGCGCAGGACTGTTATACGTGAGTCACCCGAACTGCTGGGCCGGCTTGCCGAGAACGTTCCAAGATCCATCCCGGGTGCGAGTGACTGCCACGGACCATGGCTTATGCCCGGGGATGTGAGCAGCAGGAAAACGAAAAAAATGGTGGCTCGCATGCCTGTGAATCCGCCTTTCTGAATTGATATGTGTTAGATCCCTGTCGGTGAGACTTGACTGAAATTATCACATGTATCCGAATCGACGAGGAGCTTTTCAACATATAGGCTCTCTAATTCAGGCACAGGGCCGGTTGCATAATGGATTGATAATGAATGGTGACCTGGTGTGGACTTGACGTTACTCATGCCGGCGCCGTGTCTAGGGTTTCCGGCAAACGCCCGGCAGGCTTCTCGATGTACAGTGTCTGCGTGGGATAGGCGAACTCAATGCTTTCCGTTTCAAATTGGGCGTGAATGTGCAGATTGATCGCCTGTTGAATGTCCATGTAAATATTGTAATCTGGCGTAAGAATATAGTAGACAGTCTCGAATAGCAGTGAAAAATCTCCATAAGACTGGAAGTGGGAACGGTCGAAACGGACGGGTTCCTGTTCCTCGATCGCTGCACGTATGATGCCCGGGATGCGCCGCAGTTTGTCGTGCGATGTCTGGTAGGTCACACCAAGTTTGAACAGGACCCGTCGCTCAAACATGCGGCCGTAGTTCTTGATGCGGCTTTTCAGTAGATCTGCGTTGGAGAACACCAGCTGTTCACCCGACAGGCTGCGCATGCGCGTGGTTTTCAACCCAATATGCTCCACACTGCCAAGATAATCATCGATTATGAGAAAATCGCCGATGGTGAACGGCTTGTCCAGCACGATAGAAAGCGAGGCGAACAGATCGCCGAGAATATTCTGTACTGCCAGCGCAACCGCAATACCTCCGACACCAAGACCTGCGACCAGCGCAGTGATATCGACACCGAGATTTTCCAGTACCAGCAGCAGTACAACTGCCCAGAGCAGCAGCCGACCGACAAATCCCATGGCATTGACAGCAGCGATACTTGCCGGATCGGTTTTTTTGCGTTGTTCCTGATCCTGTCTTAACCAGAAGAGGAGCAGGCCATTCAGCCAGAGCCCGCCCTGAAACAGCAAGGTGATCGCCGCAATACTGTAAGCGATCTGACGGTACTCATCGGTAATGGAGAGGAACAGAGATCCCAGGAACAGGGAAACTATGAATATAAAGGGAATCCGGGTCCGCGACAGCATGTCGGCCGTGGCATCATCCCATTTGTTTTCCGTCTCTCTCGCCAGCATGGTCAGGCGCGATAGGCTCAAGCGCTTGATGGTGTAGAGTACAATCAGCGCAACGGTCATTACCGCCAGCGAAATCAGCCAATTCTGTACAGAATTATCCAGGAACCTGTAATTGAGTATACCTAACAGTTCATTTTCGATCTGATTCATTCAGTTATCCCGACTTTTCCTGTTCCAAAACATGTGACAGCAGATAGTGACCATACCAGTGTATTTGCACTCGAAATACACTACTGCCGAAGAAACTAACGCAGGAAACCTAACACAGAAGATTTGGTTGCGAAACACGGGCTTGATCTACAGCGATTGCATAGTGTTGAAAATCACCACATACAATTCACCCTCCTCACCCATCTATCGCACTTATCCTGTATTGCTAACAAAAGACCAGCACGCTGCCTGTTGCAAAAATCGCTGAATATGAGTGGTGGACACGGGTGTGCTTGAAACACTGACCCTAACATTGTGAGTGTAAAATCATTTAACAGAGAGGGATTCCGGCGGAACGTGAAGGCCCATTCCGGGAGGATGAACAGCGATTCCGGAAACCCTGGAAAAGTGTTCACCTTGAACCGGAATGAGCGTTCACGTTCGACCGGAATGGGCGTTCATCTTGGGCCGGAATATGCACCTAATATCTTTATTGAGCTGGCGAAAAGAAAAAATAAACTCAATACAGAAGAAATAACTATTGAAATGGTGCTGCTCAATTGAAGTCTCCAAAATCACATAACAGTGTAATAGGCGGAATCCGCACTATTGGGAATAGTACCGACGCGGCCTATTGTGTCAATTAATAGTAATGTGCCGAAACATATCGTTCATGTGGGGCTGCCTGTGTATCCATCTTGGCTAGATGACAGCTGATAGTGATCTGAATCTGAAGGTCCGAGTACAGCACAGATTTGCCGTTCCCTAACCGTGGAAACTCAGCGAGCACTGAACTGTTGAAGGGGTACTTCCCGCCAAAATGCGACATTCCCAGAGTTTCCGTGAAGGTCTTAAACACAGCATAACTTGCCGTTATTCTAAAATAGAAGAAGGCCTATCTGAACTGACACAAACTGTTATTTGATGACGAACGCGAGTCTTTGCCCGCTGACGCCTTTGACCCTATGGCTTATATCCCTGAATAGCCGTGTTGTTAAATACCTGCGACCGGCGGTTGCGCCCTTGCTGATTCAGGCGGCATATTTTTGGTGATTTACAGCCTGCTATAACAGCCCAGTCACTTGCAAAATAGACGCCATTATGACCAACACCATCATTACCACCATAGCTACTATAATATTTTCCTGAAGATGTGATGGTCTTCCATGTGATGGCCTCTTACTAACGCTCATGGCTCACCTCCTTTCCTGCTAACGATTATAGTGGACAAATAGTGATCACATTTTTGAGCCTGATGGGTTTCTGGCTCTTATGATTACCTGACCATCCATCAAAAAGTGGAAATAATGTACAACACAAACAACACCAGTAACACTAATAAAGCTGTTTCCCACTGATGCGATGACCTTCTAATTGGCCTTCTACTAATGCTCATGGCGTACCTCCTGTCTTTCTAACCTCCTATATTAATTATAGTAAATAAAAGGATGTAAGGGGCATGGGGGTTTTACAGCTATTAAGGTCTCAAAACGGAAGAAACAGACCTTCCCGCACACACGGAAATCACGTTGGCGCAGACTTCCTGTTCGGCAGCAACCGGCCACATGCCCTTCCCGGTCGACCAATGAACGGCAGGTTCATAGACAACTGAGACGTTCGGGCTGATTTTATTAAGGAAGCCCGCTTTCAGACCATTCCCTTGCCATTCGATCTATACA
>JBATFE010000437.1:0-3311 GCA_049664445.1 Gammaproteobacteria bacterium | reverse complement strand
AATAGCATTGGTCTTCTCGTCCTTGACCAGCGCAATAATCAGTTTGAAATGCATGATGTGTACCTCTCTGTGCTACCGCTGTAGTTTAGTCGTAATCCTGTGAATCTTCGTTTTTTTGCTTCTTCTTCAGTCTGCGCAGACGCCACTCGCCCAACTGTGCATAGGCCATGACCGACATAATGGGGAACAGGCTGGCGAAGGCAATCAGGCCAAAGCCGTCGAGCAACTGGCTGCGGCCGGGTATGGTGCTGGCCAGGCCAAGGCCGAGCGCCGCCACCAGCGGCACGGTCACGGTGGACGTGGTCACGCCGCCGGAATCATACGCCAGCGCGATGATCTGGCGCGGTGCGAACATCGTCTGTATGACTACCACGATGTAGCCGGTAATAATGTAGTAGTGCAAGGGTGTGCCGGTAACGATACGAAAGGTCCCGAGTGCGATACCGATGGCGACACCGATGGCCACCGCGATACGCAGCCCCCCCACGGTGATACCACCGCCCGATACCTGGTGTGCCTTGATGGCAACGGCAATCAGTGCGGGTTCGGCGATGGTGGTGGAAAAGCCGATGGCAGCGGCGAACAGGTAAATCCACTTGTAATCATCCCATTGCAGGGTGGTGCCGACGACATTGGCCGTGCTGCGGATAAAGGCCGGGTCGGTGAGTTGCTGCGCCATCAGTTTGCCGAGTGGAAACAGTGCCTCCTCCAGGCCGACCAGGAATAACGTCAGGCCGATCAGTACATAGACGAAGCCCACCAGCACAGTTTTCAGGTTCGGGATGCTCTGCCGCAGCACCAGCAGCTGAAAGCCGAAGATAATGCCGGCGATCGGCAGCACATCGGAGAGCGTGGAGGCCCCGGTGTTCAGCAAGTGAAGCAGCAAGTCCATCAGATCACCATGCCGTAGGCCATGACGAATATCATGGGGGTCAGCGAGGCGAACGCGATCAGGCCAAAGCCGTCGACCATGGGGTTGCGACCCTTGATACTGCTGGCCAGGCCGACACCGAGGGCCGTGACCAGTGGCACGGTCACTGTCGAGGTCGTGACGCCGCCCGAGTCATAGGCAATGCCGATGATTTCCGGGGGTGCAAACGCGGTCATAATGACCACCCCGATGTAGCCGCCCATAATCAGGTACTGGATGGGCCAGCCACGGACAATACGAAAGACGCCTGTGACGATGGCTATACCGACCGCCACGGCCACTGTGAGCCGCAGCCCCAGGGCGTAGTTTTCCATGGCGACCTTTTCCTGTGCGATATGACCGTCGGCGGCTGCAATCTTGGCGGCCTCGGCAGCGATGGCCGTCAGCGCCGGTTCTGCGATAGTGGTGCCAAAGCCCAGCGCAAAGGCGAAGGTCAGCAGCCAGAAAAGGTTGGCCTTGCGTGCGAATGCATAGGCAACCGATTCACCGATGGGAAACAGGGCCTGTTCCAGGCCACGTATAAAAAAGGCCAGACCGAGAACGACCAGCAGGGTGCCTGCAAGGATATTACCGAGGTCGGCGACCGGCTGCCGGATGACCACGATCTGAAAAAAGGCCACCACCACGATAATAGGCAACAGGTCGCGCAGGCTGGAGAGCAGGGTTTTCAGGAAAGCACTTATATGATTCAACGAGGCCGTTCCTTGTCTGGCCGCAGGCCGCTGCTGTGGATTGTGGTTTGCAACTTTACATCATCGCTGCCGCAGATTCATTCATGACTCGTCATCCACCGGTTTGCCGGATAACACCTTGTTGCCGGTAAACATCGCCGATATGAGACCGCCGCCCTCGCGCACCTCGACAAACACCACGGCAAAGATATGCACCACGATCAAAAACATCAGCGTAAAGGCGGTGTAAAGATGGATGATGCCAAACGGTTCCTTGAAGGCCTTCAGGCGCCCGGCCCTGGCGGGTTCCATACCCGCCGGGTCATAGGGGACAAGGCTGGCAGGGTCGGTTCCCGGCGCGGCAACGTAGCTGGCGACCAGTGAGCCGAAGGGCGGGTAGTAAATATCGGTGCCGGCACGGATCAGGCCGGTGATCGCCATCACCACCATCAGCAGCAGCAAGGCGCAGACCGCGAGCCGCCCCGGCGGGTTGTGGCCAATAAATTGCTGCGGCTTGCCGGCGCTGAGGGACGCCCGGTAATCGCGCAGGGCTTGCACAAAACCGCGGCCCGGCAGGATGCTGCGCCAGCGTGCGTAGCGATTACCGATGAAACCCCAGAGAATCCGTACGGCCAGGTTGACGACAAATACGTAGCCTATGATCACATGGATGGTCTTGAGGCTGATCTTCGCTTCCATGCTGGTGATACCAAGCTCCTTTTTGTACAGCATCAGCAGTCCAAAGATGATCAAGCCGATAACAGCACTGAAATTCACCCAGTGAAAGATTCGTACCGGCAGATCCCATGCCTTGTAAACGTTCAGTTCCGGGTTGTTCATGTAAGCCTCGGTGTATGGAAAATGAATGACGGATGGCCAGAGTCAGGCAATGGTTGCACTCTGCCAGTCAGCACCGGGCTAATGTCTCAATAATAAGCTGCGCATACTTTGATCAAGGTCAATTATGGTGATATTGCTGTGAAAATAAAAACAATTGGCTGTGCCGGGCGCGTGCCAGCACGCCGCATCCCCCGAGGCGCGAGAGCGCCCGCGACAGGGGTATAATAAATTGGCACAGGGTGTCTGGCCTGCAGGCGCCTGATCACTGGTTCACTGTTAAAGGGGTTGAGGCGGGTCATGGTGGCAAGGGTTGTACTGAAGATGGGGGACCCCAGGCTGCTGGAAACCGCAACACCGGTCACGGCCTTTGCGACGCCGGAACTGGATGATCTGGTGGATGACCTCATGGACACCATGCAGGCCGAGGACGGTGCGGGACTGGCCGCGCCTCAGATAGGCGTTCCCTTGCGCGTGGTGGTATTCGGCTTTGAGAGTAATGCACGCTACCCCGACGCAGCGCCCGTTCCACAGACCGTGTTGATCAATCCTGTGATCGAACCCCTGTCTGATGAACGTGAAGCTGGCTGGGAAGGCTGTCTCAGCGTGCCGGGACTGCGCGGTGTGGTGTCACGCCATGCACATATACGCTATTTCGGCCTTGATGAGCGTGGCAGGGTGATTGACCGCGAAGCACACGGCTTTCATGCACGGGTCGTGCAGCACGAATGTGACCACCTTGACGGCATTCTCTATCCACAGCGCATGACCGATATGCGGCTGTTCGGTTTTACCGACGTGCTTGCCTGAAAAAGACATCACCCGCAGGAGCGCCGTCCCCGGCGCGATTCGCAGCATGACAAAGAACAATC
>JBATFE010000436.1:0-1554 GCA_049664445.1 Gammaproteobacteria bacterium | reverse complement strand
GTATATCCGCTCCTCGCTGACCATTTCGGACCAGGCCGGGCGGATTTTCAAGGGTAGCGATAACGCCGACTCGGGCAATGACATGAATGACGGGGCCGCCGCACCGCCTTCAGAGCGCACCTCCGAGCTGATGGCACGGGCCTACTACATCGGTCCATCAGGGCAGGCATGCAATGGCATCTCCGTGCCTTCACTGTACCGCGAGGAACTGGACGACAATGGCCGACCGGTCGCCGAAGAGGTGGCCTATGGTGTGGATAATCTGCAGATACGCTACGGCCTCGATACCAACGGCGACGATTCGGTTGATGCCTATCTCGATGCCGGTGACAGCGGACTCGATGAAGACAGCGAATGGGACGAGGTGATTGCCGTGCGTTACTGGCTGCTGACACGCGCCGAATGCCCTGAAACCGGCTATACCAACAACAACACCTACACCATGGGCGACGTGACAGTCACACCAGGCGACGGCTTCCGCCGCCAGCTTTATACATCAACCGTACAACTGCGCAACAACTAGCCACGAGGCCGTGATGAGGATAGACGCCATGAACAACTCGCCAGCAACAATCAGCCATAGCCAGCGCGGGGCTGCGCTTTTTATGGCATTGATCTTCCTGCTGATCATGACCATCCTGGGTGTCTTCGGCATGAACCTGTCACGCATGGAAAATCTGATGGCAGGCAACAACCAGTTCCAGGCACTGGCACTCAATCATGCCGAACTGATGCTGGAGGCCGGCTTGCGAGAGGTCGAGGCCAGTATCGGCCCGCCCTACATCAACTCGGATGACTCCGGCGATCATATTTACCTGAACACGGCCGTGTCCACTGAAACCATTGATCCAACTGCGATCAACTGGACATTCAATACAGTCAGCACCACCCCGCCCGGGGGTAATTCCGGGTATTCATACGACTACGTCATCGAATATATCGGTGCGCTTGACGGTACCGAAAATGCCCTGTGCTCCGCACAAACCGGCACCGGCACCGCACTGGATGACTGCATCCGTGAGATCTATCTGGTAACCAGCCAGGGCATCACCAGTCGCGGCGCAAAACGCAGCATTCAATCTGTTTTCGTGGCAGATGATCAGATTTAACAGGCAACACCTCCGAACCGGTCTGGAGAATGATTATGAAATTAACTAACAAATCACGCTTTTTACTTGCCACTGCCCTGCTGGCCGTGCTGACAGCCTCCCTGTTTGCCGCCATGCGATTCATCCCCTCCACACAACCGCCAGCCGTTATCGGCAAATACGCGTTGCAGAAGACCAGCCTGGCAGGTGGAACCATCGCCTACCGTCCGTTCTTCGAAAACGGCGCCTGGCAGGGAGACATCATTCAGTATGAAATCGATGCCAGCGGTAGCCGCTCGACTGATGCCAGCGTCGGTTCGAATTCCCCCGTGGTAGCGGGTTCCTCGGGCGGCTGTGGCAAGACCGCACCGGATGGCTGCTGGATGGCACGCGCCACCTTTGAAAGCAAGGTCGCCAGCGTCACGGATTACTGGAAAGAAATCGACGGTGGCAGAAACATCTTCAC
>JBATFE010000435.1:0-3497 GCA_049664445.1 Gammaproteobacteria bacterium | reverse complement strand
CGGGACAAGTTGATCGTGATGACAGGCCTGTCGGGTTCCGGCAAGTCCTCGCTGGCCTTCGACACCATTTATGCCGAGGGCCAGCGACGCTACGTCGAGTCACTGTCGGCCTATGCGCGCCAGTTCCTGTCGATGATGGAAAAGCCGGATGTCGATCATATCGAGGGCCTGTCGCCCGCCATCTCGATTGAACAAAAATCC
The DNA here is from genome assembly GCA_049664445.1 of Gammaproteobacteria bacterium. Lineage (GTDB taxonomy): Bacteria > Pseudomonadota > Gammaproteobacteria > UBA9214 > UBA9214 > UBA9214. The sequence goes on along the minus strand of JBATFE010000435.1, from coordinate 3,296 downwards.
ACCTCGCACAATCCGCGTTCAACGGTGGGTACCATTACCGAGATCTACGATTACCTGCGACTGCTCTACGCGCGTGTCGGCACGCCGCACTGCCCGGAACACGGCACCGTGCTGGAAGCACAGACCATCAGCCAGATGGTGGATCACGTGCTGTCACTGCCTGAAGGCAGTCGTCTGATGCTACTGGCGCCGGTGGTCGACGCGCGCAAGGGCGAACACGTACAGGTGCTGGAAGAACTGCGCGCTCACGGCTTCGTGCGTGCGCGCATCGACGGCAAGGTCGTGGAACTCGAGCAGCCACCGAAACTGGACCTGCGGCGCAAGCATGTCATCGAGGCCGTCGTTGACCGTTTCAAGGTACGCGAAGACCTGCAACTGCGTCTTGCAGAATCATTCGAAACGGCACTGAACCTGTCGGACGGACTGGCGCGCATCGCCTGGATGGACAAGACTGGCGAGGAAGAACTGCTGTTCTCCGCAAAGTTTGCCTGCGCGCAATGCGGCTACTCGATCAGCGAACTGGAACCGCGACTGTTTTCCTTCAACAACCCCGCCGGCGCCTGCCCGGAATGTGACGGTCTCGGGGTGCGCCAGTATTTCGATGCCGAGCGGGTGGTCGCACACCCGGAACTCAGTCTCACCGGCGGTGCCGTGCGTGGCTGGGATCGCCGCAATGCCTATTATTACCAGCTGATCACGTCGCTTGCGGAGCATTACGGCTTTGACCTTGAAACACCCTTCGAGGAACTGCCCGACGACATCCAGGACATCATCCTGCATGGCAGCAAGGGAAAACAAATCGACTTCACTTACCTGCATGAGCGCCGCGGCTCGGTGATTCGCCGGCATCCGTTCGAAGGCATCATCACCAACATGAAACGCCGCTATCTCGAAACGGAATCGAGCACGGTGCGTGAAGAACTGTCCCGCTATCTCAGCAACCAGACCTGTCCGGACTGCCAGGGTACGCGACTGAACCAGGCCGCCCGCCATGTCACCATCAATGGCAGGAACCTGCCGGACACCACCGCACTGCCGGTCGGTGCCTGCCAGACGCTGTTCTCATCGCTGCAACTGCAGGGCCGGCGCGGCGAGATTGCCGACAAGGTGTTGAAAGAAATCAACCAGCGCCTGACATTCCTCGTCAACGTCGGCCTCGATTACCTGTCACTCGATCGCAGTGCGGAAACCCTCTCCGGTGGCGAGGCGCAACGCATCCGGCTGGCCAGCCAGATTGGTGCCGGCCTGGTGGGCGTCATGTACATACTCGACGAACCCTCCATCGGGCTGCATCAACGCGACAACCAGCGCCTGCTGAATACCCTCACCCACCTGCGTGACCTCGGTAATACCGTGATCGTCATAGAACACGACGAGGAAGCCATCCGCGCCAGTGACTATGTCGTCGATATCGGACCCGGTGCCGGTGTGCACGGCGGCCAGATCGTCTCACAGGGAACGCCGGCAGAGATCATTGCAGATAAAAATTCACTCACCGGTCGTTACCTCGCCGGTGACGAGGTGATCACGGTTGCAGAACATGACTGTGTATTTGATCCCGACAAAAAGCTGGTCATTAAGGGCGCCACCGGCAATAACCTGAAAGCGGTCACCGTGGAAATACCGGTCGGGCAGATGACCTGCATCACCGGCGTCTCCGGTTCCGGCAAATCGACCCTGATTAACGACACCCTGTATCGCCGGGCTGCCCAGGTACTCAACAAGGCCTCCACCACGGCCGCTGCCTGCGAGGCAATCGAAGGCCTGGAACATTTCGACAAGATCGTCGACATCGACCAGAGTCCGATTGGCCGCACACCGCGTTCCAACCCCGCCACCTATACCGGTCTGTTTACGCCGTTACGCGAACTGTTCGCCGCCACCCAGGAGGCACGCTCGCGCGGCTACAAGCCCGGCCGCTTCAGCTTCAACGTCAAGGGTGGCCGCTGCGAGGCCTGCCAGGGGGATGGCGTGATCAAGGTCGAGATGCACTTTCTCGCCGACATCTACGTACCCTGCGATGTCTGCAAGGGCAAACGCTACAACCGCGAAACGCTGGAGATACGCTACAAGGGCAAGAACATTCACGAAATACTGGAGATGACCGTCGAGGATGCACTGCCGTTTTTCAGCCCTATCCCGGTGGTCGCCCGCAAGCTGCAAACGCTGCTGGATGTCGGCCTGTCCTATCTGAAGCTCGGACAGAACGCCACCACGCTCTCCGGCGGCGAGGCACAACGTATCAAGCTGGCACGCGAACTGTCAAAGCGCGATACCGGCAAGACACTGTATATACTTGATGAACCGACCACCGGCCTGCACTTCCATGACATCGCGCAATTACTGGCCGTGCTGCACCGCCTGCGCGATCACGGCAACACCATCATCGTCATCGAACACAATATGGATGTCATCAAGACCGCCGACTGGATCATCGACCTCGGTCCGGAAGGCGGCACCGGTGGTGGCGAAATCGTTACCGCCGGCACACCGCAGGATGTTGCCCGTCACGTCACATCCTATACCGGCCGATTTCTCAAGCAGACGCTGGAACGGCACCCGGTACGCACAGTCAAACAATGACCACACTGCAGGCGCGCTTCGTTTATGCCCGGCGCTTTATCGGGTACAGGCGCGATACACAAGTGTATCTGCTTCCTCAGGAGCGCCGTCCCCGGCGCGATTACGATCAATCGCGGCGAGAAGCTTCCGCGTCCTGCTCACGCCCCTCGCCTACATCCCTGTAGGTGACGCCGCTCCTACAGGGATATAACCGTCCCGACCTCAATGTCCAACACCTGATCTGCGCGCCCGCGATTAACCGCCAGCTCAACCAGACCGTTCGAATTCGCATACCAGAAGGCCTCACCTGCGCCGACATCGCTAAAGGTCTGCGCCGACTTCAACCTGTGCCCGTTGACGGACAGCAGCTGTGATGCGTCGATCATGGATGCACGCACCCCGGTGATCGCATTACCGAAGCGATCGATGTAGACCACACGGAACAGGTCATCCGGCCAGTCGGGTTGTTCCAGGCAGGTGGCAGGAACTGCCTCAGCATCGATTGCCGCGCCTGTCGCCAACAGCGCCGCGGCGGGTGCAAACACATCGCGTCCATGGAAGCTGCTGGATACGCCCACCGGGTCCGGCAACTGCCAGCATTCGAGCTGGGCCGCACGTCGCGCCAGTAACGCAAACAGCCCTTCATTCGGTCCGACATACCAGCAACCATCGGACTTCACCACAACACCCGGACGCGCACTGCCGACACCGGGATCAACTACACACAGGAACAC
>JBATFE010000434.1:0-4987 GCA_049664445.1 Gammaproteobacteria bacterium | reverse complement strand
GGAATTCTACAAGCACGTGGCCCATGACTTCGAGGACCCGATGAAATGGGTGCACAGTCATGTGGAAGGCAACCAGTCCTACAAGACGCTGTTCTACATACCGTCGCGTGCGCCGTTTGACCTCTATGACCGGGACAGCCGCCACGGCATCAAGCTCTATGTTCGTCGTGTCTTCATCATGGACGATGCCGAACAACTGATGCCTTACTACATGCGCTTCGTGCGCGGACTGGTCGATTCGGATGACCTGCCGCTGAACGTGTCCCGTGAAATTCTGCAGCACAACAAGCTGATCGACACCATCCGTTCCGGTTCCATCAAGAAGGTGCTGGGCCTGCTGGAGTCAATGGCGAAGGATGAACCGGACCTCTACAAGGACTTCTGGAAGCAGTTTGGCAAGGTCCTGAAAGAAGGGCCCGGCGAGGATTTTGCCAACCGCGAACGCATTGCCGGCCTGCTGCGTTTCTCCACCACGGAGACCGACAGCGAGGAGCAGACGGTATCACTGGATGACTACATTGCCCGCATGAAGGACGGTCAGGACAGGATCTATTATGTCACCGCTGACAGTTTCGCTGCGGCAAAGAACAGTCCGCATCTGCAGATCTTCCGCCGCAAGGGCATCGAGGTGCTGCTGCTGTCAGACCGTGTTGATGAATGGCTGGTTTCCCACCTCAGCGAATACAAGGACAAGAAACTGGCGTCCATTGCCAAGGGCGAACTGGATCTCGACAAGCTGGCTGACGAGGAAGAGAAGAAGCAGGCGCAAGAGACCCGGGATGAGTACGCCGATCTGGTGAAGCGCATGCAGGAGGTGCTCACGGAACGTGTCAACACGGTACGCGTCAGTCAGCGCCTCACCGACTCGCCCTCCTGCCTGGTGATGGGTGAGCATGATATGGCCGTGCACATGCAGCAAATGTTGAAACAGGCCGGTCATGAGGTGCCGGTCAGCAAGCCGGACCTTGAGATCAATCCCTCGCATCCGCTGGTCAGCCGTCTCAAGGATGAAGCCGACGATTCGCGCTTCAGCAGCTGGTCTAATGTGCTGCTGGACCAGGCCATGCTCAGCGAGGGCGGTCAACTGGAAGACCCGGTTGCCTTCGTCAACCGCCTCAATGAGTTGCTGCAGGAAATGACGAAGTAGACAGGGTAGTGGTGCTTTCACAGGCGCCATGGCTCAGGGACGGTCCGCACCTGCGTGTATACCATTACGCGCAGGAGCGCTTTGCATGCGCGATTGTTTGGCCGAAAAAGCCGGTATCCCAATGACAAAAAAACCCGAGTTGCTTGCCACTGTTTTTACCGACTACATCTGCCCGTTCTGCTATGTCGGTGACGTGCGCCTTGATCGCCTGCGTGACGACTATGACCTGAAAATCAACTGGTGTTTCCTGGAAATACACCCGGACACACCGGCGCAAGGCATGAGTACCGATGCGCTCGGTTATTCCGGTGATCGCTGGCAAACCATGATGGACAACCTGGCCGTGCTTGCTGCGGAGGAGGGCATCAGCTTCCGCCCCCATACCTTTACAAGCAACTCGCACAAGGCCCTGTTGCTCGCTGAAGCGGCCCGGGAAGCCGGTACGGCTATTTTTTATTCGCTGCACCGTGCCCTCTTCAGGGCATTTTTTACCGAGGGACAGAACATCGGCGATGAAGCCGTCCTTACCCGGCTGGCACAGGCCGCGGGCGTGCCGGATGATTTACTGTCACGGGCATGGAACGATGATAAATACGAGCAACGACTGCAATTGTACCTGGCTGCCGCGCAGCAGCTTGGGGTGCGTGCCACACCGACGATATTCTTTGGCGAGCAGCAGCGCATTGATGGTGCCTTGCCTTTATCGGTATTTAAAAAGCTGGCCCGTGAGGGGGCCGCGGCACAGCAGGCTCAATCAACATGAAAAAGGTAGAGCACAACCATGCGGGGATTCGTGCCGACAAATGGCTGTGGGCTGCACGTTTCTTTAAAACCCGTTCCCTTGCGACGCAGGCGATCAATGGTGGCAAGGTGCATCTCAACGGTGCACGCATCAAGCCGGCGCACAAACTGGCTATTGGTGATCAACTGACTGTTCGCAAGGGGGTTTACAGCTTCACAATCACGGTCGCCGGCCTGTCGCTGCAACGCGGGCCGGCCGAGGTGGCACGTAGCCTGTATCGCGAGTCGCAGGACAGTCAGCAGCAACGTCAGCAATTGCATGAGCAGCTGAAGCTGCAGGGTAAGACAGCAAGACATGAACGGCGACCCGACAAGCGGGCCCGGCGGCAGATACACCAGTTCATGAGCAGCCAGTCGGACGAGTACCGCCCCGATGACTAAACCGGTCACGCCCTTGCTCACCGTCGATATCATTATAGAAATGGTCGACCGTCCCGGTCGTCCCATCGTCCTGATCGAACGTAAATATCCGCCGCCCGGCTGGGCCTTGCCCGGTGGGTTCGTTGATGTAGGCGAGACGCTGGAGACCGCGGCGGTCAGGGAGGCGCGCGAGGAAACCTCACTGGATATCAAGCTGAAAGTGTTGCTGGGTAATTACTCCGATCCCGCGCGTGATGCTCGCGGGCATACCGCCAGTGCCGTCTATGTGGCCGAGGCACAGGGTGAGCCACAGGCAGCCGACGATGCCAGGCACCTGGCACTTTATGATCCACACGACACCCCGCTGCTTGCGTTTGACCATGCCCGTATCATGAAAGACTATCTCTATTACCTGGACACGGGAACGGTGCCGGCACTGTGCGGATGAATGCAGTTTGCCGGCTTTAATACCTGGATTTCCTGCAACACAGCCTCTGTCGACCGAAACCCCGGCGGCCATCCGGCTGCCTGAAAAGTGTTTACAATGTATGTGGATACCGGCAGTGTAAGCGGCTCGAGCGGACCCATGACTGGAGGATAGCGATGACCAATCTATTGCACGATGATGCATTCGGTAAACTGATAATCCGACTCAGCGCGGGTGCGCTGATATTGTTCCATGGGGTGGCCAAGGTGTTGCACCCCGACTCCCTTGGTTTTATCCGCTCGATGCTGGAGGGGGTGGAGCTGCCGGCAGCACTTGCCTATGGCGTCTATGCGGGCGAGGTCATTGCACCACTGATGATTGTACTGGGTATCTATTGTCGATTGGGTGGACTGGTGGTTGTTGTGAATATGCTGTTCGCCATCTGGCTGGCGCATGCGGACGATCTTTTCAGTTTAACCGAACACGGCGGCTGGGCGCTGGAGCTACAGGCTTTCTATTTGTTCACGGCCCTTGCCCTTGTCTTTCTGGGCAGCGGGCGCTATGCCATTAAACCTGATTGACCCGGAAGAGGGGGACTGAGGGGCCGCAGTGCCCGGTTAGACGTGCCTGTCATTTCCGTGCAAAGCCGGTAAAATTCGTCTTTCTTTGATGAGCAAGCTTGAAAGAGCGAAGGAATAGGTATGCGTCCATCCCAGTTGTTAACAGTACTTGAACGAGAATTTCAGGCGGCAGTCCATGGCCAGCATACCCCCGTCATGCTTTGGGGGGCACCGGGTGTCGGCAAGTCGCAGATGGTCGCGCAGATTGCCGGGCGCCACGGCATGCCGGTTATTGATATACGCCTGTCACAGATGGAACCGAGTGACCTGCGTGGCATACCGTTTCGGGTCGAGGACCGGGTGGACTGGGCGGTACCCTCGATGCTGCCGGATGCCGAACGCCATGGACAGCAGGGCATCCTGTTTCTCGACGAAATCACCTCGGTCCCACCGAGTGTTTCAGCGGCGGCCTACCAGTTAATCCTTGATCGTCGACTCGGTGCCTATGAGGTGCCGGAGGGCTGGGCAATCTTTGCCGCCGGCAACCGTCAGGGTGACCGCGGTGTGACCTATACCATGCCGGCCCCGCTGGCGAACCGCTTCTCGCATTTCGAAGTCGATATCAACCTCGATGACTGGGTCGCCTGGGCCTATGCGCATGATATCGATGAACGCCTGATCGCCTTTTTGCGCTTTCGCCCTGAACTGTTGTTCGAGTTCGATCCGGCACATAACCCGGTGGCCTTTCCGTCACCGCGTTCCTGGGAATTCGCGCACCGTGCATTGCACAAGTTCGGCGATCTGCAGGAGCTGTTGACCGGCTCCCTGCAGGCCTGTGTTGGACCTGCTGCCGGCATCGAACTGTCTGCCTTCGTCGAGAATCTCGACAAGTTGCCGGATATCGATGCCATCGTCCGCGGCGAGAAGGTCAGGGTACCGAAGGAAACCGATCTGCAGTACGCCGTTGCCGCGGCACTGGTGGGTCGTGCCATTCGTGCGAAGCATGATGACAATGCGCATGAAACCTTCGGCAATATTCTGGAATTTGCCGGTTCTTTTCCGCAGCGGGAGATGGGTGTGATGCTGGTGTCGGATATGTACCGCGCCATCGGGCAGGATATCTTTACCGTGCCGCAATTTTCGAAATGGGCGAATATTGTGGCGGATGTGATGTTGTATGATGGTTGATACCTGCCCGTCAAAGCCGATGCGCGGGCTGAATTCCCTCTCCCTCCGGGAGAGGGAATATCGATAACGGGATCTCGTGCACTCTCATTCGGGTACAGGTTTCGCCCATTCGGGCGAGGTGCTTCTTTTACCTTCTTGTTTCGCCCTGAAGGGCGAGGTACTTTCTCTTGCATGCCCAAGAGAAAGTACCCAAAGAGAATGGCACTCCGGTGCACTCATCGGCTGCGCCGATCCCCTGCGTTCCTCGCCCCTCCGGGGGCGCGCACAACTCGCGATCTCGCTATGCTCGATTCGCTCAGACAGGCTGCGTGCCGGGCTTTACGAGAAGCGCAGGGGACCCGCGCAGCGGGCAAGCCTCCGGGATCGCCTTTCTTTTGGATACTTTTCTTTGGCGGAGCAAAGAAAAGTATCTCGCCCGAATGGGCGAAAGAGTGAATCAAAAAACACCTCGCCTTTGAAGGCGAAACAGGCGAGTAAAAAGAACCTCGCCAATATGGCAACCTG
>JBATFE010000433.1:0-3650 GCA_049664445.1 Gammaproteobacteria bacterium | reverse complement strand
GCGACCAGGTCAGCACGGTTGGCGGCGTCAAGCTGCTTGCGCAGGTAACCCAGCATGTGCTGCAGCACATTGACATGACGTTTGCGGCTGGCATGTACTTTCAGCACCTCCATAACACGCGCGATGTAACGATCAGCCAATGCCTCCAGTGTTGCGTTATCAAGCCGCGCCAGCAGGCGACCGAGTTCCCGGTAGGCGGCGGGGTTATGCGCCATCAGCAACAGCTTGTGGCGGGTGTGGAAGTCGAGCAGGCTCTTTTTGGTCAGGCCCTGTTGACGCAGTGCCTGCCAGCGCGCATAGACAAACACCCGCGAGACAAAGTTTTCCCGCAGCGCAGGATCGTTCAACCTGCCCTCTTCCTCGACCGGCAGTAACGGGTTGGCCTGCTGCACCGCACGCGCGAAGATACCGACCCCGTCGCGCTGCGGCATACCCTTGTCGCTGTAGACCTTGACCCGTGCCATGCCACAGCTCGGTGAATCCTTCTTGAAGACGAAGCCCGACAAACCCTCCATGCGTTGCGCCCGCTGGGCACTGTATTCCTGCAGCGGCGCGGTGACATCGAGGCCATCGTCGCGGCTGCCCAGCGCGCGCGGTGCTTCCACATTGCCTACCAGTCGTATCGAGGGGCGCGGCGTACCCATGCCAATCGCCACCTCCGGGCAGAAGGGCACGAACTCAAAATGCGTGCCGAGTTCATCGATGAGGTAGCGGTTTCTCTTGTGTCCACCATCGAAGCGTACCTTCGCACCGAGCAGGCAGGCACTGACACCGAGGCGCACTTGCCCCAGATCCGATTCAAACAGGTTTTGTGAAGGTATCGACATCAGTAGTCTCCTTTTACGCTACAGGCAGTGTTGTATGCTCTCTGTTGACGCGCCTTTGCCCGGGGGTTCACAACAACGCCTCGATGGCTGTGATCAGGCGTTCGCTCTGGGGATCAACCTGGCTGGGGAAACTAGCGACCACGCGCCCCTGCCTGTCAAGCAGGTACTTGTGGAAATTCCAGCGCGGGGTATCGCCGGTGACACTGGCCAGGTATTTATAGAAGGGTTCCGCGTCGGGACCGAGCACCCGCGTCTTGGCAAACATCGGGAACTGCACGCCATAGGTCAGCCTGCAGAAATCCTGCACCTGTTTTTCACTGCCAGGCTCCTGGGCACCGAAGTCGTTGGACGGAAATCCGGCCACCACCAGGCCACGCGCCCGGTAACTCTCGTAAATCTCTTCCAGACCCTCGTACTGGTCTGTGTAGGCGCATTTGCTGGCCGTGTTGACGACCAGCACGACCTGGCCCTGGAATTCCTCGCAGAGATGCACCGGCTTGTCGCCCATCAATGGACGCTGGTAGAAATCAAGTGCCGCCGGGCAATCCGCCGCCCCCGCCGTTGCTACACTTGCCAGCAGGGCCAGCAACGCTATACCTGTCATGCTACTTTTCATACAGACCTCCATATGCAAAATGCTTCTTGAATGCCTGTATTTATACACTAAATGTACAAGTTTTGCACTATTTTTTAATGGCGCCCTCAAACCCGATCAACTGCAGCGATATGCATTATAATATAATATATTCAATAATATATAGGTTATTAGTAGCTTGAATACCTGCCCCTCATGGCTGCTGCTAGAAAGTATAATTAAGTTTTTTGTTGACATCTGTACAAGTAATTGTATAGGATTTGGACACTATTAAGGTGACACAAACAGACAGGGGAGAACGCGTGAACGCCATCCGTAAAACCATTGACTGGACCGAGCAGGGACTGCTACCCGACAGCGTTATCCGCCATGGCATACGGCGCATGCTCAAGGCACGCCTGCAGTCACTGCCCGGCGACATCGAGGAGCAGGCGCGTGCCAGGACCGACTTCATCGCCGACATGCACAAGGCGGCGATTGCACCCGTGCCGCACAAGGCGAATGAACAGCATTACGAACTGCCTGATGCCTTCTTCTCCGCAGTGCTCGGCCGTCACCTCAAGTACAGCTGTTGCTACTGGCCCGAAGGCGTCAATGACCTTGATAGCGCCGAGCAGGCAGCACTGCGTGTGACCTGCGAACGCGCCGGGCTGGCAGACGGTATGGAAATACTCGAACTCGGTTGTGGCTGGGGCTCGTTAACACTGTGGATGGCCGGGCAGTACCCCGCCAGCCGCATTGTCGCGGTCTCCAATTCACAACCGCAACGTCGCTTTATAGAGGAACAGGCACGGCAAAACGGACTCGATAACATCGAGGTGCTCACCTGCGACATGAATGACTTTACGACAGCGCAGCAATTCGACCGCGTCGTGTCAGTGGAAATGTTCGAGCACATGCGCAACTACCAGCGACTGTTCGCGCGCGTGGCCGACTGGCTGAAACCCGGCGGCCGCTTCTTCCTGCACATCTTCTGCCACCGGGCGGTGCCCTATGCCTTCCTTGACCGGGGTCAGGGCGACTGGATGAGTCGCCACTTCTTCACCGGCGGCATGATGCCGAGTGACGAACTGCCACTGTTTTTTCAGGCGCATATGCAACTGCTTCAGCAGTGGCGCTGGAACGGGTGTCACTACCGCGACACCGCCAATGCCTGGCTGGACAACATGGACCGGCGTCGCGCGCATATCTGGCCGTTGCTGCAAGCGGTTTACGGTGAAGAAAATACGCAGCAGTGGTGGATGCGCTGGCGCATGTTCTTCATGGCCTGCGCAGAACTGTTCGGTTACGATGACGGCCAGCAGTGGTATGTGAGCCATTATCTGTTCGAGAAACCGGTCGGGGCCTGACGCAATGTTTGACTGGACACTGTATCTCTACGGCCTGGGCGTGACGCTGCTGTTGCTGCTGGGCACATGGCTCGTGAGCCTGGTGAAACGCGACGTCAGCATCGTTGACAGCAGCTGGTCGCTGATGTTTCTCGCCATGACATTCGCCTATGTCGTACCTGCCTGGCTGGACGGCGGCCTGAACGCGCGCGCCACGCTGCTGGTGCTGCTGGTCAGTGCCTGGGCATTGCGACTGTCCATCTACATCAGCTGGCGCAACCGGGGTGAGGGCGAGGACCGTCGTTACCAGGCGATACGCCGCAAACACGAGCCCGGCTTTGCCTTCAAGAGTCTCTACCTGGTATTCGGCCTGCAGGGACTGCTGGCCTGGTTTATTTCCCTGCCGCTGCTGGCCGCTGCCACAGGCAGCGCGCAACTTGGCGTGCTTGATGTGTTCGCGGTGCTGCTATGGCTGGTCGGCTTTGGCTTCGAAACAGTGGCGGATGCACAACTCGCGGCGTTCAAGGCAGATCCAGACAACCGTGACAAGGTACTGGACACTGGTGTGTGGCATTACAGCCGTCATCCCAATTATTTTGGTGAATGCCTGCTCTGGTGGGGGTTCTACCTGCTGGCGGTCGCCGCCGGCGGCTGGTGGACCTTTCCCGCACCGCTGTTGATGACCTTCCTGTTGTTGCGCGTTTCCGGCGTGGCACTGCTGGAACGCGACATCAGCGATCGCCGCTCGGCCTATCGCGACTACATACAACGCACCAATGCCTTCATTCCCGGTCCACGCAGGGCGGCACCGGCAACGGGCAGCCCGGAGGTCAAGGCATGAACATTAGCAGGCCCTGGACGCTGTCACTGCTGTGGCTGTGTACCGTGCTGCTGCCGCTG
>JBATFE010000432.1:0-2085 GCA_049664445.1 Gammaproteobacteria bacterium | reverse complement strand
CTACATGCTTATCCCGGTCTATTAGTTTAACTGATCACTACCCGACGGGCAGGGAAGATAATCAGCGATTCCGGTTAGGTTTTAACGACTCGGCCCCGAACGTGCCTTGTCGCGATCATGTGAGAATCGACGCCTGAGTGTTCCGAGGAACCTGGACGCACATGCACGGCTCCAGTCAGACGGCACCCTACAGGGGTTTAAGCTGCGAGTGCGTAGTTGTCGTCGTTGGCAACTAATAGTTTGCAGATGGTTTTACGAGGTATCCTGCACCTCGGCATGCACCTCAGGTTTCGCGACCCACGTCGAAGCCAGGTCGCCCCCATTGGTAAACACTAAGATAGCACAGATCGGGAAAAGTTTCGTTTGTGGCTTGATTTATTCACTGGCAGGCACCATTTTTTTCAGGAGCATGACCGCTTCGGTTATGTTATTAAGTACGGGTATCATTCCCCGGGAAGGAAACACATCATGATGAGAATAGCGCTTTTTCTGGCAACTAACGCGGCCATTCTGGTCCTGATCAGTATTGTTTTTCAGCTCTTCGGCTTTGAGGGTATCCTCGCCGAAAACGGTGTTGACCTGAACCTGCAGGCCTTGCTGGTGATGTCGGCCGTGATTGGTTTTGGCGGCTCGTTTATCTCCCTTGCCATGTCCAAGTTTCTGGCGAAGCGCTCCATGGGCGTCAAGATTATCGAGCAACCGGCCAACAGTACCGAACAGTGGCTGTTCAGCACCGTGCAACGGCAGGCACAACAGGCAGGCATCGGCATGCCGGAAGTGGGTATTTTTGATGCGTCTGAACCCAATGCCTTTGCCACCGGCATGAGCCGTAACAATGCCCTGGTGGCCGTGAGTACCGGACTGCTGCGAAACATGTCCTCGGATGAGGTTGAAGCGGTGCTCGGTCACGAAATAACACATGTCAGCAATGGCGACATGGTGACCATGGGGCTCATGCAGGGCGTCGTCAATACCTTTGTAATCTTCCTCTCCCGCGTGATTGGCCACGTGGTCGATCGGGTGGTGTTCAAAACGGAACGCGGATATGGACCGGCCTATTTCGTCGTGTCGATTGTTGCGCAGATATTTCTGTCTATCCTGGCCTCGATGATCGTCATGTGGTTCTCGCGTCGTCGCGAATTCAGAGCCGATACAGGTGGTGCCTCGCTGGCAGGACGTGGCAAGATGATCGGTGCCTTGCAGGCGCTGCAGCGCCAACATGAGCCACATGACCTGCCGGGTGAATTTGCGGCCTTTGGTATTTCAGGCGGTCTTGGCAGTGGCATGAAGAAACTGTTTATGAGCCACCCGCCACTGGAAGAGCGTATCGCAGCGCTGCAATCCTCTGCTCGCTAGCATGGCTGTGTTGCTAGCGGGTGCGAGGGATCAGGGAAGGTTCTTCGGGGAATAGTGCGCGCAAGTCATCGTGTGACAGGGCCTCGCCTTTCTCCTCGAAGCGTTGCCAGATCCTGCCCCAGCGCTCGTCGTCAAAATAAAACCCGGCCGGCAGGATGCAGACCGGTTCACGGCGATGGTCGGTAATGACGCGTGGTTCTTTCAGTTTGCCTGCCATGATGTGTTCGCTGCTGCTGGTTGCCTTGACACCACGGTAGTGGTCCGACATATTCTAATGCAGGTGGCTGAAGTGCCACCACGACCTAAAGCATAATACATGAATGCTTAATAAGTAACTGAATATGCTAGAGAGTGTTCCTCTGTTTTCGGGTTTGTCGAGTGCTGCGCTTGCCGAGATCGAGCAGCACGGCGTGGTCAAGTCGTTCAAGAAGCATGCGATTGTCATCAATCAGGATGACGAGACCTACTCTCTGTACGTGATTCTGTCCGGCAGTGTGAAGGTCTATATCAGCGGAGAAGATGGTCGAGAAGCGGTTCTCAATCACCAGAGCGCCGGGGATTACTTTGGTGATCTCGCGTTGATTGACAAACAGCCGCGTGTTGCCTCGGTGATGACGACCGAGCCCTCCCGGTTCATGGTGATCTCCCGTGAAGATTTCATGAAGTGTCTGTCAAAGAACCCCGAGATCGCGATTAATCTTATCAAGCCCATGACCTCGCGCATGCGCA
>JBATFE010000431.1:0-16535 GCA_049664445.1 Gammaproteobacteria bacterium | reverse complement strand
ACGACACGCTGAAGCGTGGTGGCAATGTCGTCATCCCCACCTTTGCCCTGGAGCGTGCCCAGGAACTGCTGTTCTATCTGCATGCCGGCAAGTCGCAGGGCATCCTGCCCGATTTCCTGCAGGTGTTCCTCGACTCCCCCATGGCCATCTCCGCGACCGAGATCTTCCGCCGCCACCCCGAGTGCTACGATGAACATACCGCCAGCCTGTTTGCCAGTGGCCACGACCCGTTCCAGTTTGCCGGACTGCACTTCACCCGCGAGACGGCGGATTCCATGGCCATCAACCAGATCAGCGGCGGTGCCGTCATCATGGCCGGCTCCGGCATGTGTACCGGCGGTCGCATCCGTCATCACCTGAAACGCCACCTCGGGCATAGCCAGAGCAGTATCGTATTTGTCGGCTATGCCGCCGAGGGCACCCTGGCGCGGCGCATTGTTGACGGCGCAAAGAGCGTCAGTATCTTCGGCGACCAGTACCCGGTTCGGGCAAGTATTCATACCATCGGCGGATTCTCGGCACACGCTGGCCAGACGGAACTCCTCGAATGGCACCGCCAGACCGGCAACCCGGACAGCACCTTCCTGGTACACGGTGAAAAAGACAGCATGACTACCTTCAGCCAACTGCTGCAGAATACCCGGGTGGTAATGCCGCAGCTGCATGAGGAATTTGATTTGTAGCGCTTAAGCTCCCTCTCCCTCCGGGACACTTGCAGGGATGTAGGCGGCAGGGCCCCAAAAGCAGGCGCTTCAGGCGACGCATGGAGCAGTTGCCGAGAAGGTTGGGGAAAGGGGGTAAAGAAAGATCACTGCCTGATTCATATCCCCTCTTCCTGTCGTTCTACCGGAAGGAGAAGGGACGCTCTATGTATTGTAGTGGTAACGATTGAAAAACCCTGTCATGCACCCTATTAATATAGAGAGGTGCGACCAACAGGCGACCATCGATGCATCAAGCACGACGCATCCTTACTGGGATGCAACCAGGAAAATAAAGACCCTATGGAATTCAAAGACTACTACGAAGTAATGGGCGTCAAGCGGGACGCTACCCAGGACGAGATCAAGCGTGCCTATCGAAAACTGGCGCGCAAGTATCATCCCGATGTCAGCAAGCATGGCGACGCCGAGACCCGCTTCAAGGAAGTCGGCGAGGCCTACGAGGTCCTGAAGGACCCTGAAAAGCGCACCGCCTACGACCAGCTGGGCGCCAACTGGAAAGCAGGTCAGGACTTCAATGCCCCGCCGGACTGGGATGCCGGCTTCGAGTTCAGCGGTGGCGGTTACACTGGTGGCTTCGGCAATGGCGCAGGCGCCGGTGCCTACAGTGACTTTTTCGAATCGCTGTTCGGGCAGGGTTTCCAGAGCGGCCGCGAGGGCGGATTCCGTACCCAGGGTGGTTTCCATGCGCGTGGCAGCGACCACCATGCCAAGGTGCTGATCGACCTGGAAGACGCCATGAACGGTGCCACCCGCTCTTTCAGCCTGCGGGTCCCGAAGGTGGATGCGCAGGGCCATGTCACCACCAGTGAACGCGTACTCAAGGTCAACATTCCCAAAGGCGTCAAGCAGGGACAGCATATCCGCCTTGCCGGACAGGGCAATCCCGGTATGGGCGAAGGTAAACCCGGCGACCTGTACCTGGAAATAGAATTCAACCCGCACAGCATTTACCGCGTCGAGGGCCGTGACGTCTATCTTGATGTGCCGGTCACACCCTGGGAGGCGGCGCTGGGCGCCACCATCAAGGTGCCGACACCTGCTGGCCGTGTCGATTTGAAGATCAAGCCGGGGGCTGCCAGTGGCAACAAGTTGCGCCTCAAGGGCCGTGGCATACCCGGCAACCCGGCGGGCGACCTGTACGTGATCCTCGATATATCGCTGCCGGCAGCCACCACGGACAAGGCGAAGGGTATTTACAGGGATATGCAGCAGGCACTTGATTTCAACCCGCGATCAAAACTGGGGGTTTAGGCATGGCTACCCGTCGCACAGATATCCTGACCGGCACCATCATCGAGGAGCAAACGCGCCTGAGTCTGCGTGAACTCTGTGATGCCTGCGCCGTGCAGGTCGAATTTATTACCGAACTGGTGGATGAAGGCGTGATCGAACCCTCCGGCATCGACACATCGCACTGGTATTTCTCCGGCATCAGCCTGCAGCGGATTCGCACGGCAAAACGCCTGCAACAGGATCTCGGCGTCAACCTGGCGGGGGTGGCACTGGCACTGGATCTGATCGAGGAACTACAGGAGTTGCGCACACAACTGCATAAACTATCGGGTGCCGATTATGAGTAATCCCCTGCATATTGTTTGTCCTGCCTGCACGGCGACCAATCGCATTCCCGCAGACAAGCTGAACGCCGCACCCAAATGCGGCAAATGTCACCGGCCGCTGTTTGACCACCACCCGCTGGAACTGAACGCCGGTAATTTTCAGCAGCACCTGAAGCGTAACGAGATCCCGGTTGTGGTTGATTTCTGGGCACCGTGGTGCGGACCCTGCAAGATGATGGCACCGGCCTTTGAACAGGCTGCCGCGCAACTGGAACCCGCTGTACGCCTGGCCAAGCTGAATACCGAGAGAGAGCAAAATATCGGCGCCCAACTGGGCATCCGCAGCATCCCGACCATGATCATTTTCAGGAATGGCCGTGAAGTCGCGCGCCAGTCCGGCGCCATGGCGGCGCATGATATCATCCGCTGGGTACAGGCAAATACCTGAAGCGCTCAATAAATCACAGGGAGTACATATTATGAAATCATTCACCGCCAGCCTGCTGCTGATGCTACCCGCCATTGCCAGTGCACAAAATTACCAGAACATGGGCGAGGCTGACATGCAGAAGATGATGCAGCAAATGCAGCAGGCGCAAAGCTGCATGGAGGGTATCGATCAGGCCGAGTTGACAAAGTTTGAACAGCGTGCGAAGCAGATGGAGGCTAGCGTCAAGGCCCTGTGCGCCAGTGGCAAGCGTGACGAGGCCCAGCAAGAGGCCATGACCTTCGGCAGGGAAGTCGCCAGCACCCCTGCCATGAATAAGATGCGCGAGTGCAGCAAGATGATGGAGGGTGCAATGCCCGGCATGCCGAACATGCATGATTACAGCAGCGGCGAAAGTGACGATCAACATATCTGTGATCAGTAACGATTAGCCAAATGGCCACACAACCACACGGAAACACGCAACATTTTTTGCCAATAGTTTCTTTTCCCTCCGTGTATTTCCATGGCTGCTTGTCAACAGCAGCGCTGCATGCAAGCAACTCTCAACCTTGACCCGGTTTTCTGACAGAGCGGTCTGATGGCATCCGCTCCCGGCCTCTAATGGATCATGTCAAACCATCAGTCTGACGCCCGGCACACCGGTAATTACGGCACTTATGCCTTGATCACACTGCTGATGGTCGGCGCCATGCTGACCTGGCAGGCGTGGTTAACGACAGAGAACTTCAGGGACTATCACCAGCAACTGGCCGTGACCTCGGTCACCGGCGCTGCGGATGAACTGGAACTCCTGATCAGTGAATTGCAGCGCTCCATGCGGCTGTTTGCCGAGGAACATCGCGCACTGCTGGAGGAGATCGCCAGCGACCCGGATAACGACGCGGCCTGGTCGCTGCTGGAGAACGCCGTTAACAGGCATTACCCGGAATATTTTGGCGTGACACTCACGAATATGGCCGGTGATGTGTTTCGGCCGGATTTTGACAATGCCGTCAATGAACTGTGCCAGCAGGATATTCACAGTTTTATCGACGAGGGCTATTCGCACGCCGGATACATACACCCGAATCCGCTCGGCTATCACTTCGACGTCATGGCACCCTGGGGTGATGTGGGCAAGCCGCAAGGTGTCTTCTTCCTGAGCTTCCCACCCGAGCTACTGGCGCGCACCCTGCAGCGGATACAGCCGCCGGGGCACATGCTACTGCTGTTGCGAACCGACAAGGCGGGCCTGATCGAGGCAACCGCCCGCGGGACACGTACAGAGCTGCAGCGGGATTACACCCTGAGTGGTGATGAACTGGAACGCATCCTGCATTCTCGCGCCATCGCCAACAGCCGCTGGGAGCTTGCTGACCTGCCAGAGGCGCACCTGTTTCGCAGTGAACTGGCCCGCAATGCAGGCTATGCCGTCATTGTCTTCTGTGCCTTCGCAACGGCCGGACTGTTGATGCTGCAGCAACTCCGGCGCAAGGAGAAGCGGCGACAACAGGCAGAGGCACAGGTACTCCAGCACCAGGCCGACCTTGCCCACGTCGATCGACTCAATATCATGGGGGAAATGGCCTCCGGTCTGGCCCATGAACTGAACCAGCCATTATCCGCCATCTCGACCTATTGCCAGGCCGGGCTGCGCATCATCGAGACATTCAAAGACAAGCCTGAGAAACTCGCCCATGCCCTCGAACACGCCTCCATCCAGTCACAGCGTGCCGGTCAGATTATCCACCGCATGCGCCGCTTTACCGGCAAGGGCGTGGTACGGCGCAAGCCAATCGACATCAACCAGGTGATAAAAAATGCGCTGGGTTTTATTGAAAGCGAGCTAAAGCGCAAGGAGATCAAACTCGATCTCGATCTTGCACCTGACCTGCCGGCCGCATTTGGCGATGAAATCCAGATAGAACAGGTGATTCTCAATCTGCTGCACAATGCCATCGAGGCGATATTTTCTGCAAGCGATAACCCGCGCATACTGCGGGTTTCGAGCCGGCTTACCACGGCCGATACCCTGCAGGTAAGCGTCAGTGACAGCGGCCCCGGCCTCGATGCAGCAACGGTTGACAATATTTTTGACACCTTTTACACAACCAGAAAGAACGGCATGGGTCTTGGCCTTGCCATCAGCCGCTCCATTATCGAGGCCCATGGCGGTAAACTCTGGGCAGACACCACAGCGGCCAGCGGGGCCACCTTCCACTTTACAGTCTCTGCAACCGAAGCATGACTGCACCCGAAGCCACGGTATTTCTTGTCGATGACGATGACGCCGTGCGTGATGCGCTGGAATTACTGCTGGATTCCGTGGGCATCAGCACCGAATCCTACTCCTCGGCCACGGCCTTCCTCGATCATTATGATCCAGACCGTCCCGGGTGTCTGGTGCTGGATATCCGCATGCCGGCTATGAGCGGCATGGAACTGCAGGCGGCGCTGGCCGGGAAAGGCGTCAACATCCCCATCATCTTTCTCAGCGGGCATGGCAATGTACCCATGTCGGCAAAGGCATTCCGTAGCGGCGCCGTCGACTTCCTGGAAAAACCCTTCGATGAAAATGTCTTGCTGGAACGCATCCATGAAGCCATTCGTCTGGACCGTGCCAATCGGGGGGCGACCGCGCGCAGGGTCAGTGCGAGCACCCGGCTGGCAACACTGACACGCAGGGAACATGAAGTCATGCTGCTGATCGTCACCGGCCACGCCAACAAGGATATCGCCATGAAACTGGACCTCAGCCACCGGACCATTGAGACCCACCGTGGACGTATTATGGAGAAAACCGGTGCACAATCGCTGACGGAGCTGATTCAAATCGCCCTTGCAAGCGGCAGCCATGAGTTGAAATGACGCCCCGGCAGCGCCACCGGTGTACGTAGTAGCACGGATATTTATTATGCAGATAATCCTATAAAGTTGAGTTGCTGGATACCCGACCGGGATTTCAACCTACTTAAAGGATACGTGGAGCACCATGACCGTAAAAACAGCACCTCGCAAGCTGCCGGAGAGCAGACCACCCGGCAAGAAGACGATACCCCACCCTGCAGAGGGCTCCCCACAGGAAAACACATCAGCCTCTCAACGACTGCCCGCTAACGGCGGGGCGGCAGCGGAAATACGCATCTACAGGGACGGGCTGCTGATAGCAAAATGTTTTGCCACCGGTATCGCACCGTCGAGGCTGTTTATCGCCATTGACCCCCTGTACTACCCGGTCAATTCCCGTCTGGAAATAGAGTTCATCAGGTGCACCGGCATGACTGCCAAATCCGTGCGCCTGCCCGCAACGGTCATGAACCGCTCGGCAAAGGGCATCGAACTGAGGCTTGATCCCGCAGTCAGCTAAAATCGCTTCAGCCGCGACTCACATCAAAACGATCGTACGCCCGGCTCAGCGCGGGCACCATCAACAGCGCTATCAGCACCAGTGCAAGCCACGCCACCACGGCAAAGGCAAGCCACGAACGCTGCGTCGCATTCAGCACCAGCATCCCGGCAGCGGCAGCCAGGCCACAGCCACTGACCAGCAGGGTTGTCTTCACCGCGAAATCCACCAGCGTGCGTCCAAGGAAGTCGAAGTCAATCCGTCCGACCGGAACCAGTGGCGTGGGAAATAGCAGAAAGAGGGTATTCTCGAGTCCATACAGCAGCACATTGAAGGGCACGACAAACGGGGCCAGGCAGATGACGAGGGTCCGCGGGACGCCCTCGAGGAAGACTGCGGCACTAACGAGCAACAGCAGTTCAACCAGGCTGGTGAGCAGTACCGGTGCAAGCAGTTGACCGGTCGCGATCTTCCACGGTCTGAGCGGCAGCGCCTTGAAGTTCTCCATGCTATCCAGGTCGCTGCGGAAATCGAACACCAGCGTTCTTGGCAACACGTACACGGCAATAAAAAACACAAAGCCGACACGTGACCACAGGGTGATATCCGCGGCGGCAACCACCAGTAACGGCCCGGCCAGCAGTGCCAGCGCCAGAAATACCAGAACGGCCTTGCTGTAACTCCGCAGCGCCGTCAGCAGCTGCCGCCAGGCAATGGGGCCGATGCCACCGAAAGGCGGCGGTTGCCCGAACGAGCGTACCACCACGGGTTGCGCACCCCACAACAGACCACTGCGGCGCGCCCGTACCCAGCGCTTGTGCAGCTTCAGACTTGCGGCAATGGACGCCTCGCAGGAATCACGGTCCAGCAGGATGATAAAGGCAAGCAGGCCGATGTTGATTGCAAGGCCGAGCGTTGCCCACCCCAGCAGGTCGGGGTAGAGCGAATCTGCCAGGAAGATTTCGACAAATACCGTGAAGGGTGCCAGCAGCAGTGTCCCGACGTATGACGACTGGAACAGGGCGAGCGCGTCTGCGAGGCCGTTGTCGATTCCGGAAAAGTACCAGGCAAGCACAGCAATCACCGCGACCAGTACACTGATGACGTGACTGCGCCGCAGCGGCACAGTGCAGTAACCCGCCAGCAGCTGGCCGAGCAGGCCGATCACTGCGCTGCATAGCTGGATAAACATCAGTGCCAGAAAGGCGCCGAGAAAGGTCGCCAGTAGCGAGTGCGTGAAGGCCGGCAGCAGCAATGTAATCAGCAGGCTGCTGAGGAATGCGCCAAAGGCGTAAAAGGACATTTTATAGAGCAGCAGCGCGCGACGGCTGAACGGGCCGCTGAACAGCAGGTTAATCTCGGACGGACTGAAGTGGATGGCAGGTCCCGAGGAGGTGAACACCGTCAACAGGCAGGCCGCCAGTAAACCCGCCGGCATCAGCCGCGCAAGCTGTTCCCTGAGCTGTTCCGGACCCGCCTGCAAGGCACTGCCCAGCGGGTTCGCCGGCAATGACGCCTGCTTCATGAGCAGCACAACGACCACGATCGTGACACACAGAAACAGCAGACCACGCAGCGTCCTCAGCTCCTGGAGACGGTGACGGACACCACCCCGCAGTCGCAATCGCAGCAATTTGAACAGCATCGCATCCAAGGTTCGCTATTACCCCGCTTCCGGATCATTCGTGTGGGTGATCGAAAAGAACACATCTTCGAGCGTGGTGTCATCCTTTGCCTGATCAAAGCTGCGCAGTACCTCATCCATGCGGCCAAAACACCGGGCCTGTCCGTGGTGCAGAACCAGCAGGTGGGTGCACAGCGTTTCTACCAGTCCCAGCAGGTGCGAACTGATAATGATGGCCGCCCCCTGACGCGCGCGTTCACGCATGGATTCCTTGATAGCGCGAATGCCCGCGGGGTCCAGACCGGTGAGGGGTTCATCGAACAGGATCACCTTCGGCTGATGCAGATAGGCACAGGCAATGGCCAGTTTCTGCCGCATGCCGCGCGACAGGCCCTGCACGACATGATCACGCTTGCCATCAAGACTGAAGAACTGCAGCAATGACTCGGCGGCCGGTTTGTAATCAGGCACACCATAGGCCGCGGCAATGAACTCGAGGTGCTCCAGCACAGTCAGGGTATCAAACAGGCGCGGATCATCGGGAATGTAGCCAAGCACCTGCTTGGCCGCGATCGGATCGCTGACTATATCGTGGCCCGCCACGGACAGCTCACCCGAGCCGGGCGGGATGATGCCGGACAGGACCCGCAGCGTGGTCGTCTTGCCCGCGCCGTTCGGTCCGACCAGCCCCAGTATCTCACCGGGCCCGACATTAAACGTCAGATTCCGTACCGCGATAAAATCGTTGTACGTTTTTGTAAAGTCGCTGACGCGAATCATGGGGGACACACTGTTGCTCATAGGATAATTATCCGTCACTCGTGGACAATACTGAATGCTGGATAGCGCTGCGTGTCCGGCTCGGCGGGGAGGCTGTCGTCCAGCCCCATCAGGCGCCCGGCATTCAGCACAACCAGCGAATAGCTTTCCCCGCGGACCCTGGCCTTCAACCAGGGGCGTACAATCCTGAGCAGTTCCGGGTGTTCAGCCAGCATCGGCAGTTGCAGGCGTATCTCGACACGCGCGGCAAGCCTGACGCGTTGTGGCTCGTCAGCCGCTGCCGGCAGGACCTGCAGCCCATCCCAGTCAATGCGCACGCCCTGTTGCTGCTCACGAACCATTGCACCGGCCAGTTCACCCAGCTCGGCAACCGCCCGGGTACAGGCCTCGCGTTTTTCACCGAGCCCCGTCATCTGCTGGAACTGGAACTCCAGTCCGTCATTCGTCATGCATACCGGTCCCGCGTGCTGGCTGAAACTCCAGTAGGCCGTTGCTTCATCTGTACTCGTCGAAGCAGCGGCCAGTTCACGGGCGCCGATGTCCAGCGCCGGCAGCAGGTCCTCGCAGCTATAGAGGACACAAAAACGCTCCAGCACGCGCTGTTCATAGACGGACTGTTGTCCGCTGATAGCCCCGCTCAGAATCACCGGTTGCCTCTCCACATAGATCTGTACACTGTTATCAACGCCGACACTGATAGTGATCGCTGTCGCAGACGTGATGGAATCGGCCAGCAGTGTAATCTTCCGTGCATAGTCTTCAACCGAAGCGGCCCACTGCATGGCATCATGAGCACGCGGCGTGTTACGCGACTCCATGCGCGCGCGGTCAGCCTCCTCGAGATAAAATCCGGCCATCTGGGTAAGGGCCAGCCACGCAAAATCAGAGCGCATCGGCAGTGGTGAGTCTTGCAACACCCTGGCCAACTGCTCGATGGCAGACGGCGTGGCCTCGCTGGTTGCTGCCAGACTCTGCGTCGGCAAGGCAACACCCGGCAGCCCCGCAAACAGTATCAACAGCAGGCCGCAGCCTGCCCGGAAATCTACCAGTACCGGCTGCTGCTGCGAAACCTGCAGCACCTCGCGCTCGAATTCCTCGTAGCTCACGTCACGAATCCAGCCTCGATTCAGGTCCTTATTGGTCATCCGGGTTCCTCATCCAGGGTTCTGTTAACGCTATTATGCCTCGTGAACAGCCAATCCGGTGTGACAGGGTCGATTTGGCCGTGCGCGGGCATCCACCCGGCACCCGGATTCAATTTTCACCGCCTTCATGGGCGCATACGGTGATTTTTAACGTAAACTAACGCCCCCTGTTTAAAACACCCGGTGACCGGCAAGCGGCATGACTGACAAACGTATCGAAAACCTCAATATCGTCTCCTGTACACGACTGATAACACCAGAGGAATTTAAACGCCAGCTGCCAGTGTCCGAGGCTGCAGCCGCAGCAGTCATCAATGGTCGTGAAACGATCAAGAATATTCTCGAACGCAAGGATAAACGCCTGTTCGTGGTGCTCGGTCCCTGCTCCATTCATGACCCCGTGGCCGCCATGGACTACGGTCGACGCCTGCAGGCGCTGGCGCAGCAGGTCGACGAGACCCTGTACCTGGTGATGCGCGTCTATTTCGAGAAGCCGCGCAGCACCGTTGGCTGGAAGGGCCTGATTAACGACCCGCACATGAACGGCTCGTTCCAGATAGAGGAAGGCCTGCACATTGCCCGCCGTCTGCTGCTTGATCTGTCCGAACTCGGTTTGCCGCTGGCCACCGAGGCACTGGACCCGATTTCGCCACAGTATATACAGGACCTGATTTCGTGGTCGGCAATCGGGGCGCGTACCACCGAGTCGCAGACACACAGGGAAATGTCCAGCGGCCTGTCCTGCACCGTCGGCTTCAAAAACGGTACCGATGGTGGACTCGCGGTCGCGATTAATGCCCTCAAGTCAGTCAGTCACCCGCACAACTTCCTCGGTATCGATGCCCAGGGCCGCGTCTCGGTCGTCAGCACGGCTGGCAACCGCTATGGCCATATCGTGTTGCGCGGTGGTAGCGGCAAGCCCAACTATGATTCGGTGAGCATCGCCAAATGCGGGCAGGCACTGCGGGAAGCTGGTGTGTGTCCCTATATCATGGTGGACTGCAGCCACGAGAACTCGCAAAAGGACCCGGCACTGCAGCCACTGGTTGCGGAAAACGTCAGCAACCAGATACTCGAGGGCAACCGGTCGATCATCGGGCTGATGATCGAAAGCAACATCAATTTCGGCAACCAGCCAATCCCCGAAAACCTTGACGAACTGCAATACGGCGTCTCCGTCACGGACGGCTGTATCGACTGGGAGACCAGCGAACGCTGCATTCTGGACATGCACGAAAAACTGATGACCCTGCGTTAATCGCACGCATCCCCCTGTGACAACAGGCACGAAGACAACTGGAGGCATTCACATGCAGAAATCAACACTGACTGACGGGATGAAACTGTTGATCCTCGCCACTGCAGTCCTGTGGCTGAGCGGCTGCGGCATCAACAACATTCCGACCTATGATGAAGAGGTCAAGGCAGCCTGGAGCCAGGTGCTCAACCAGTACCAGCGCCGTGCGGAGCTGGTGCCCAACCTGGTGGAAACCGTGAAGGGCTATGCCGCCCACGAAAAGGAAGTACTCACCGAGGTCGTCGAGGCACGTGCCAGGGTCAGCCAGCTGCAACTACCGGATGACATCCTCTCCAACCCGGCGGCCTTTAAACAGTTCCAGGCCAGCCAGGATGCCCTGGGCTCGGCGCTGTCACGCCTGCTGGTGACCGTGGAGCGTTATCCTGACCTGAAGGCCAGCCAGAATTTTCTTTCCCTGCAGTCGCAACTGGAAGGGACGGAAAACAGGATCGCCGTGGCACGCCGCGACTATATACAGGCAGTGAAACGCTACAACACCGAGCTGCGCACCATTCCCGGCCGCTGGTGGCGCGATTTTCTCTACCCGGAGTCGGAACTGCGCGAGAACTTCACCGTGTCAGAGGAGCTCCAGCAGCTGCCGAAGGTTGACTTCCAGACAAGCGCGCCGTAACACGGGATAACCGCGATGTATCGTGCACATCGCCGATACTGGCTGCTGCTGGTGCTGCTGTGCGCAGGCGTTGCCTGGGCAGCACCTGATTTTCCGGCACTGGCCGGGCGGGTCGTTGATAACGCCGGGCTGCTGCCTGAAGCTGTGCAACAGCAGCTGCAGCAACAACTCGCACAGCATGAGGACGAAACCAGTAACCAGGTGGTGGTAGTGACGTTGCCCTCATTGCAGGGCTATGCCATTGATGACTACGGCTACCAGCTGGGCCGCCACTGGGGTATCGGTCAGGGTGAGCGTAATAACGGGGTCTTACTGATTGTCGCCCCCAATGAACGCGAGGTGCGCATCGAGGTCGGCTACGGGCTGGAAGGTGCGCTCACCGATGCCGGCAGTCACGCCATTATCGAGGATGTCATGCTGCCGCGGTTCCGTGACAACGATTACCAGGCCGGTATCCTGCAGGGTGTGAATGCCATCCTTGGCAGTCTGCAAGGCACCTATGAACCCGTCGCCCGGAAAGCGTCTGCAGACCCTAACCGGCTGTTTATGCTGTTTGTTATCCTTATCAGTATCGGTGAGGGCTTTGCCTCGTTCTTCGGCTCCCGCGTGATTTCCGCCGGCGTACTCGGTGGTATCGCGGGACTGCTCGGCTGGCTGCTGCTGGGCTCACTGGCCATCGGGCTGGCGATGGCCTTCTTCGTGGCGGTCTTTCATTTTTTCATCGGTGGCGGTGGCGGCCCCACCAGCAGTCACCGTTATGGTAACCGTCGCGGCAGTGGCTATGGCTCAAGCGGTGGCTTTGGCAGTGGCGGCTTCGGCGGTGGCGGTGGATCCTTTGGTGGCGGTGGCGCCTCGGGACGCTGGTAGCCAATGGCCTTTCTTGACGACAGCGAAAGACGACGCATCCGTGACACCATCAGCGGTGTCGAACGCAACACCCGCGGCGAACTGGTCACTGTGATCACCCCGTGCAGTGACGAGTACCGCTATATCCCCTACCTGTGGGCGGCCCTGCTGGCACTGCTGGTACCCGGAATCCTGTCACTGGACGTCGTCCCGCTGGCTGTGAATCTCCATTACCTGCTGCAGATCTGCACGTTTCTGGGTGCCGCCGTAGTCTTTAACTGGACGCCGTTAAAAATGCGTCTGATCCCGCCTGCAGTAAGGGAACTGCGTGCACAGCGCCTTGCACAGGAGCAGTTTTTCCTGCAGAACCTGCATAGCACCCCGGGGCGTACCGGTGTCCTGCTGTTTGTCTCGGTGGCCGAGCATTACGTGGAGATCATTGCCGACAGCGGCATCAACGCTGTCGTTGCCGAGAGTGCCTGGGAAGGCATCGTTGAACGCTTCGTAAAGGATGTACGCGACAAGCGTGTTGCCGGGGGTTTTGTGACTGCCATTAGTGCCTGTGGTGAATTGCTGGCGGAACACTTTCCTGCGACCGGGGAAGAAGACAATGCACTCCCCGACCACCTGGTCGAACTGTAGAACTCTTTAAATACCGGCGAATCTCAGCGCAATGAACCTGTTCCAGATCCTCGCCATCCTGCTGACTGCCTCAGCTATCTTCAGCTACATCAATCACCGCTTCCTGAAACTTCCAACCACCATTGGCATCATGCTGGTTGCCCTGGTCTTCTCGCTAATGTTGAACCTGCTGGGGCCCGTCGGCATCGACATCGAACATGAAGTCAAGATCATGCTGGACAGCATCGCCTTCGATGACACCGTGTTACACGGCATGTTGAGTTTTTTACTGTTTGCCGGTGCGCTGCATGTTGACCTCAGCGAACTGTCAAAGCAGCGCGGAGTGATCATCACCCTGGCAACTCTCGGGGTGGTTGGTGCAACCTTTATCATCGGTGCTTTGTCGTGGTATGCATTCAAGCTGGTTGGCCTGGATATCGCGTTTATTTACTGCCTGCTGTTCGGCGCCCTGATCTCGCCAACCGACCCGATTGCCGTGCTCGGCATCCTCAAGCAATCGAATGCCCCGAAGAGCCTGGAGGCAAAGATTACAGGAGAATCGCTGTTTAACGATGGCGTGGCCGTGGTGGTATTTCTGGTGCTGCTACGTATCACGACCGGCGGAACGGATGTGTCAGCAACCGATGTATTGCTGCTGTTTTCACAGGAGGCCATCGGTGGCGTTCTGTTTGGACTGGGTGCCGGCGCCATCACCTACTGGATGCTTAAAAGTGTCGACAATTACCAGGTAGAAGTACTGCTGACGCTGGCGCTGGTCACGGGTGGTTATGCTGCCGCAGAGGTTTTGCATCTCTCCGCACCCATTGCCATCGTTTGCGCGGGGCTTTTGATTGGCAATCATGGACGCACCCTGGCCATGTCCGAAAAAACCCGCGAGCACCTGGACACCTTCTGGGAACTGGTCGACGAGGTCCTGAACGCCGTGCTGTTTGTACTCATCGGACTGGAAGTCCTCACGCTGGTGATTAACCAGAAGTACCTGCTGGCAGGCCTGCTGGCCATACCCATCGTCTTACTGGCTCGTTTTATTACCGTCGGCATACCGATCACCATCATGCGCCGCTTTCGCAACTTCAGCCCAAGGGCCATCGAGATCCTTACCTGGGGTGGTCTGCGCGGCGGCATCTCGGTGGCACTGGCGCTGTCGCTGCCGGCCAGTGATGTTCGCGATACGCTGGTCGTGGTCACTTACGTGGTGGTAGTGTTCTCGATCCTGGTTCAGGGGCTGACCATTGGCCCGCTGATACGTGCATCAATTATTAACAAGTAGCCCGCCCGTTGAACCAGTCATACACAAGCATGCAGGGGCCTGGTGCAACAGTCAGGTTAATACGTGTGTCGCGTCGATCGGCTGAATCCTTATTTGGTGAAATACTCGTTGCGGGTGTCTGTCAGCCATATACGTAGATACCGGTATATCTATCTATACCTGCCGCGCGTATGGTTCACCAACTTTCCTTTCTCTATTTGCTCCGACAGAAATACGACCGGTCAGCGCTATAGAGCACGACCATCCGGTTTTGGTTTAAAAGTCAAAGTTGACGGTTACTCCTTACCGCCCGAAAACAGAAATAAGGCACATATCCTGGGAAGTACAGCACGCCTCACTATGGGTGCGCACAACCGTCACAACAGGATAAATTTCACGAAAATGACAAAGCAAGCAGAAGTTGGTCTATTTATATTTACCATCACAGCAAGCGGATTGGCAATGGCAGATTGCCCTAATGCAATGCCATTACAATTATTAACAGATTGCATTGTGTACGAAGATGCCGGGCAGAGCTTTCCAACCAGTGATTATGCACACATGGACCTGTATAGCAGTTGGATAGAAGCACAGAAAGCGAAGCACACGAAAGCATTAGCTAAGGTAGAGACAAAATAACAATTACAGCATAAGCAGCGGCGGCCTACGGGTCGCCGTTTTTGCATGCAGGTAAATATCGTATTCTGGCCCAGCAACAAATCGGTGCTCAAAGGCCAGCGATTGGCAAGTATTAGACAGAACCGGAAGTTCCCGGGGTCAGTGTCAGAGTGTTTTGCTAGGCGGGGACTACCGACCTGTAAAGCGACCTTCGCGACAACTCAGTCAGATTCGATGCGCAATAATTATTATTCATACCTGGTTTCACTAATTGCATTGTCCCGTATATTTGTTAATTTACGGCCAACATATCGGGAATTGATGAGGTTGTGAGGAAATACGTGAAAAATTACTGAAATGCACTCGGCTGCATAAGGGTGCTAATTATTTTTCGCCCCCTGCTCCACCCAAAAATGCAGAATCTCAATCTCACGATCTGTTATGGGATTGTATTTATTTTTTAATTGAAGAGACAAATTACCCGCACGACCCTCGACCAGCATATTAAGGGGACTCGTTTTACTATTACCCGGCACAATCACGGGTCCGTATATCGAGCCCTCCATCAGGGCCTCATAACTTTTCATTTCCAGCCCCGTCTTTCTATAACCTTCACCGTTAGGCGGTGTATGGCAATCTATACATTTATCCATAAATATAGGGTGCACATCACGTTGATAGCTAATCTGCGGTGTGGTTGTACAACCTGCAGAATAAAGACAGGTTAGGATTGTAGTTATAAAGCTGACGGTGTATGTATAGTTCATTGGTCTCAGAGGGCATTACGTTAATTTACCAACACCATTTGGTGAAGATGCCTTATGCAATTCTTTCCTTCTTTTAAAGTCTTTTTCAAAAGTTTAGATTCATGCTCCATATCCAGTTCTAACGTGATCATCGCATGGCACTCGATTCTTTTGAAAGAGGCTAAGGTATCATTTTTCATCTGTTTTTTAATGATGTTAACGCCAATGAAAGGAGGAACGTAGAAATTCGGCTTCATACTTGATTCATGAAGCACCCGGGTACGCACCCCCACAGGGCGTATCTCCCAGGTGGAAAAGCCCGATTCAAAGCTGCTGAGTTCAGGGATAGTTTTTATCGCAATGAATCCTTTCCGAGTCTCTACAATATCTCCGACCCAGTCAATTTTAATGCGGAACGGTCCAATCAAGTGCTCTGAATGATTCCGCACCCTAATCATTTCATCATGATCAGAAAGAAGCATCTCAATTTCGGTAATAGCTGGATTTATTCGATAGCCATGCTTGTAATCAGTTATTACGTCATATACGTAATCCTTAGGCGCATCGAGTACATATACAATTCGCAGGCTGTACACGCCATCCGCCTCTATTACGGACAGTTCTTCAAGCTCACCAGCAATGGAAATAGAATTAAATAGAAGCAATGCAGTCAGGGCGCATATCCAGGTCATTGAGGTGCATAGGATTGAATGCCGCGACTCAGCTTGCCTGAGAAGTAATGCCATCAACCGCTGTAATGTCGTCATCATCAAGGGGTAATCATCCTGCGTTTCTTTAAGGATGTTTGTTGACTCTCAATGTAGAGAAAATGGAGATTTGCCGGCTGCTCCGTCGTGAAGGTGCTGATGATATCGCACCGACATGACAGTAGCAGCC
>JBATFE010000430.1:0-3819 GCA_049664445.1 Gammaproteobacteria bacterium | reverse complement strand
CTCTGATTAATTCATGTAGCCCGTCATTGCGAGCGAAGCGAAGCAATCTCGTAACCAGTGAATCAACGAGTTACAGATTGCTTCGTCACTTTGTTCCTCGCAATGACGAATTAATCAGAGGTTCCCTAAAGATTAAGTGGGATTCACTGGCATATTGGGTTATAACTTTGCGCTTTCTGCGCGCTGGCGGTAGCTGCACACATGACTGACTACAAAGACACCCTGAACCTTCCCAAAACGGCTTTCCCGATGAAGGGTAATCTGCCCAATCGCGAGCCACAGCTGCTGCAGCGCTGGGAGGAGATGGATCTGTATGCACAGTTGCGGCAGTCAGGTGCAGGCCGTCCCAGGTTTGTACTGCATGATGGCCCGCCCTATGCCAACGGCGATATCCATATCGGACATGCCGTCAACAAGGTGCTGAAGGACATCATCGTCAAGAGCAAGACCCTGAGCGGCTTTGATGCCCCCTACGTGCCGGGCTGGGACTGTCATGGTTTGCCGATCGAACTCAATGTCGAGAAGAAGGTCGGCAAGGCGGGTGTCAAGGTCGACGCGCCGACGTTCCGAAAGGCCTGCCGTGATTACGCGGGCAAGCAGGTGGACGGCCAGCGCAAGGATTTTATTCGTCTGGGTGTGTTCGGTGACTGGCACAAGCCCTATCTCACCATGGACTATCAATTCGAGGCGGACATCATTCGTGCGCTGGGAAGGATCGTGGAGAACGGGCACCTGCACAAGGGTTCCAAGCCGGTACACTGGTGTACGGATTGCCGCTCGGCGCTTGCGGAGGCCGAGGTCGAGTACGAAGACAAGAATTCCCCCGCCATCGACGTACGTTTCCGGGTATTGAATGAAGACGGCCTGCTGTCCTGCTGCCATCACGTCAATGGTCATGACGGCGAGGGTCCGATCTCGGTTGTCATCTGGACGACGACCCCCTGGACGCTGCCGGCGAACCAGGCGGTGGCGCTGAATCCGGACTTTGAATATGCCGTTGTGCAGTGTGACACCGATGCCGGGGCCGAGCGGCTGCTGCTGGCCGAGTGCCTGCTGAAGGACGTCATGCTGCGTTTCGGTATTGAGAAGTACCAGGTGGTTGCATACTGCAAGGGCAGTGACCTGGAAGGGCAGAGGCTTGCGCACCCTTTGTACAACCGTGAAGTGCCGGTGATCCTGGGAGACCATGTGACGGCCGAAGCGGGCACGGGTGCGGTACATACGGCACCGGGACATGGCCAGGACGACTTCGTGGTGGGCAGCCGTTATGGCCTGCCGGTCGACAACCCGGTCGACAGTCACGGTTGCTTTTTACCCGACACGGAGTTTTTTGCCGGTGAACACGTGTTCGCTGCCAATGGCCATGTCATCGAGGTGCTCAAGGGCAAGGGCACCCTGCTGCACGAGCAGATGGTACGTCACAGCTACCCGCATTGCTGGCGCCACAAGACCCCCATTATCTTTCGCGCCACGCCGCAATGGTTTATCAGCATGGGACAGAACGGCCTGCGCGAGGCCGCATTGAAGGCTATCAAGGACGTGCAGTGGCTGCCGGACTGGGGCGAGGCGCGCATAGCCGGCATGGTGGAGGGGCGGCCGGACTGGTGTATCTCCAGGCAGCGCACCTGGGGCGTGCCGATTGTCCTGTTTGTCAACAAACACAGTGGTGACCTGCACCCGGATAGCGGCCGTCTGATCGAGGAGGTTGCGCAACGCGTAGAGGCGTCAGGCATCGATGCCTGGTTTGGACTCGATGCGGCGGAGCTGCTGGGTGATGAGGCCGATGACTACGAAAAGGTCGGCGATACCCTGGATGTGTGGTTCGATTCCGGTGTGACGCACTTTGCCGTACTGGAACGCAACGCCAGCCTGGGTGTGCCGGCTGACCTGTACCTGGAAGGCTCCGACCAGCACCGTGGCTGGTTCCAGTCTTCGCTATTGAGTGCCATCGCGATGCGCGGAACGGCACCCTACCGGACGGTGTTGACGCACGGTTTTACCGTGGATGCCAGGGGACAGAAGATGTCCAAGTCACGCGGTAACGTGGTTGCGCCACAGAAGATCGTCAATTCGCTGGGTGCCGACATACTGCGCCTGTGGGTGGCGGCAACGGATTACCGCGGCGAGATGAATGTCTCGGACGAGATCCTGAAGCGCACGGCAGAGGCCTACCGCCGGCTGCGCAATACCTCACGCTTTCTGCTGGCCAACCTGGCCGGCTTCGATCCGGACCTGCATCTGCTCGACCCGGAAGACATGTTATGCCTGGACCACTGGTTACTGGAGCGTACCCGCACGTTGCAGGAACAGGTGCAGGACGCCTACCAACAGTACGAGTTTCACCGCATCTTCCAGCTGGTGCATAACTTTTGCGTGGTCAACATGGGCAGTTTCTATCTGGATATCATCAAGGACCGCCAGTACACCACGCAGGCAGACAGTATCCCGCGGCGCTCGGCACAGACGGCCATGTACCATGTCGCGGAGGCGTTGGTACGCTGGCTGGCACCGATACTGAGCTTCACGGCCGAGGAAATCTGGCAACACCTGCCCGGCACGCGCGAGGACTCCGTATTCCTGTCGGGCTGGTATGAGCTGCCACCCGCCTATTACTCGGAAGGCGAAATCCTGCAGCGCATGGGGGTTGATTTCTGGGAGCGTCTTGGTGCCGTGCGTGAGGCCGTCAGCAAGGAGCTGGAAAAGCTGCGTGCCGATGGCAGTATTGGTTCCTCACTGGATGCCGAGGTGGACCTGTATGCCGATACAGAGACACGCTTCCAGCTCATGGCCATCGGGGATGAGCTGCGGTTTTTACTGATCACCTCCTATGCGCGCGTGCATGACGAAGCTGAATGCCCCGGTGATGCGGTGGCGGCCGACGTGCCCGGCTTGTCGTTCAGTATCAAGGTCAGCCCGTCCGGCTTTGAAAAATGTGTGCGCTGCTGGCATCACCGTGAGGATGTCGGCCGCCATGCGGAACACCCGGAACTCTGTAGCCGCTGCATCGAGAATGTGGCCGGTGAAGGCGAGACGCGACATTTTGTTTGAGTCGGGTGACCAGGGCCTGTTGCGATGAAGTGGCTATGGGTCTCCGTGGTTGTGCTGGTTCTCGACCAGTGCACCAAATTACTGGCAGATACCCTGCTTGGCCCGTATCAGTCAGTGGAATTACTGCCGTTCCTGGCACTACGCATGGCCTACAATTACGGCGCGGCGTTCAGTTTTCTCGGTGATGCCTCCGGCTGGCAACGCTGGTTCTTTATCGTTCTTGCCCTGGTGGTGATGGGAATACTGCTCGCATGGCTGCGGCGCCTGCCACCGGGTGACACGAGCGCCCGCCTGGCGCTGGTCCTTATCCTCGGCGGGGCTGCCGGCAATCTGATCGACCGGGTGGTATACGGCTACGTGATCGATTTTATCGATGTGTTCTACGGCAGCTGGCACTGGCCGACGTTCAACATCGCCGATTCGGCGATCTTCGTGGGTGCGTTCCTGCTGATACTGGATGCCTTCCGGGGGCACAGGAAGGCATCGCCTGCAGCCTAGTACTTCAGATATTGTGGGAGCGTCGTCCCCGGCGCGAATCGCGGCGAGACGCCGCTCCTGCCGGCTAATCAAACTATCAAGGTAATGTTTGTGAAATACCCCATTAGCCCTGAAAGCACGGTCACCCTGCACCTGTCGCTGTCGCTGGAAGACGGTACGGTTGCCGAGAGTACCTTTGATGATGAACCCCTGACGTTTACCATGGGGGACGGCACCCTGGTCGAAGGACTGGAGCTGGGACTCTATGGACTGAAGGCCGGGGCTACCCAGCGG
>JBATFE010000429.1:0-1533 GCA_049664445.1 Gammaproteobacteria bacterium | reverse complement strand
CTCTGATTAATTCGTCATTGCGAGGAACAAAGTGACGAAGCAATCTGTAACTCGTTGATTCACTGGTTACGAGATTGCTTCGCTTCGCTCGCAATGACGGGCTACATGAATTATTCAGAGGTTCCCTAACGTTTCAAACAAGAAGCCGGTATATTTAACCGATGCCTGCAGAGCCGCGAATTGTACTGTGTACGGTTCCAGACAGGGACACGGCGACAGACATTGCCGAGGCCCTGGTCATCGAACGGCTGGCCGCCTGCGTCAATATCATCCCGGCCGTTCAGTCGGTATACCGCTGGCAGGACGCCATCGAGCACGATGAGGAGCTGTTGCTGCTGATCAAGACCAGTGACGCACTCTGGTCGCTGCTGCAGCAACGCATACTGGCCCTGCACCCGTACGAACTTCCGGAAATCATCTCTGTCGGAATACAGGACGGCCACAGTAACTATCTGAACTGGATAATAAACAACCTGAAAACACCATGAAAACACTCTGCAAGATACTGGCCCTGTTAGCGCTGTTGCCGGTAGGCATGGCCACCGCCCTGGACGAGATCAACGGTCTGGAACAGGAACTGCTGGCGCCCGACGAGGCATTTGCCATCAGTGTCAGCGCCGTGGATGACAGCACCCTGCAGGTACGCTGGGACATCGCGGACGGTTACTACATGTACCGCGACCGCATCCGCTTCAGCACCGTGAGCCGCGGCGTGGCACTCGGTGAGGCAAGGCTGCCGGCAGGCACCATCAAGGACGACGAGTTCTTTGGCAAGATTGCCGTCTATCGCAATGAGGTCACGGCAACCATCCCCGTCAGGCGCACCATGGAAGGTCCGGTCAACCTGCAACTCATGGCCGTGTCACAGGGCTGCGCCGATATCGGTGTGTGTTACCCGCCGCATACACAGCAGGCCACACTGGCGCTGGACAACTTCGTGGCCGCACCCGCCGTATCGAGTCCCAACACGGCATTACAGGCCCTGAACACCCTCAGTGAAAATCTGGGGCTCGATAATGATGACGACGAGTTTCTTGATCCCGATATTGCCTTTGCTCCCGACATCAGCGTGCAGACACCCACAGAGCTGCAGGTGCGCTGGATTATTGCCGAGGGCTATTATCTTTACCGTGACAAGATCAGCATCACCCTCGTCGATGGCAAGGGCGTCACACTGGGGTCAGCCGAACTGCCGAGCGGCAAGGTCAAGCACGACGAGTTCTTTGGTGACGTACAGGTCTATTATGGCGAGGTGCGTGCCCGGGTACCGCTGCAACGCAGTGCCATCGAGGCCACCGACATCACCCTGCAACTGGGTTACCAGGGCTGTGCCGAGAAGGGTATTTGCTATCCGCCCATCAAGAAACAGCTGCCGGTCTCGTTACCGGCCATGGGTGCGGACCAGGCCACTGCGGCCGCCCCGCTCGCTGCAGCTGACACCCGGGGCACCTCCCTTTCCTCGACCAGCCAGGACGATTTTGCCAATGTCCTGCAAGACAGCAGCCTGCTGTGGGCCGTGCTGTTCTTTTTTGC
>JBATFE010000428.1:0-3901 GCA_049664445.1 Gammaproteobacteria bacterium | reverse complement strand
CCGGCCCAGGCCGGTGGGTAACCAAGAAACGGCCGCCCAAGGAGCAGCAGGGTCAGACCAACCAGTAGAAACACACCCACACCGGCGGCCATGACGATGCGCAGCATAAAACCGTCGGGCAATCCAGTGCGGGTCCGGCCCGCGAGGCGCAATACCACACCGGCGGCGGCAAGTGTCGCGCCGGCCTGGAATGCGCCACCTGGTGCATGGGCACCCACCCATAACAGGTAGCCGGCCATGAGGATCAGCACGGGTACCAGCCAGCTAACCAGCCCGTCGAAAATCGGGCCGGCCGGCTGGTAACCGGGGGTTGCCTGACCCAGTGTAAAAATGCCGAGCACAGCGGTTAGCAGCACCGCCAGCTCCAGCAGCGTGTCGTAGGCACGAAAGTTCAGCAGCACCGCAGTCACCGGGTTGCTGACCCCGCTGGCCGCGAGATTGTCCGAAATGGCCCGCGGCAGCATGTCGTGTGGTGTGCTGAATGCATGCAGCAAGGCCCAGGCAAGCGTGCCGGCCAGCGCGGCACATAACAGCGTGACCACCCATCGAACCACCACGCTCACACTCGCAGTACCCTGATTCCGGGGGGCATGGGTCGACCCTGGCGACAGCAGGCGTGGTTGCCGCTGCACCGCGGCCAGCAGCAATGCACCGGACAGACCGGCACCGATGGCCGCCTCCGCGAGGGCCACGTCTGGTGCCAGCAGTCGACCCCAGGCCACAGCCAGCAGCAGCCCGAACGCCATGAAAAGAATGACACTGCGGCGTTCATCGTGACTTGCCAGTGATGCCCAGGCCAGGCCCACTATCGAGAACAGCAACAGCCCGTCGAAGACCAGCAGACTCGCCGTGTTCAAGACCCTGTCTCCTGGCGACGTGCCTGGCGCGCGATCAGATGTGCGCTGGTAGCGCTGGCGGCGAGCACAGCCAGCCAGATCAACAGTAGTTTCAGCATCATCAGCAGGTCTTGCGCATGCAGTGCCAGGCCGGCGATCAGCAGGCCAAGACCGAGATTGTCGGCCTTGGTCAGTGCGTGCAGCCGTGAATAGAGGTCGGGGAGGCGCAGCAAGCCAATGCTGCCCGCCAGGTAGAAGAACACACCCGCCAGTATCAGGATGGAAGACAGGATATCAATCATGGTGTGTCTTCTGCAGGCCGGTGAAAGCGGCTGCCGCCACCGCGGCGAGCAACGCCAGTAGCAGCGCGACGTCGATCAGGGCCGGCTGCTTGAGCAACACATTGAGCACCAGCAGCATGCCCACGCCGGCCGTGCCGATCAGCTGTATGGCCAGCATACGGTCACCGGCACTCGGACCAAGCAGCACCCGCAGCAGGCCGACGAACAGACTGAGCATCAGGCCCAGTGTTACAACTGAAAGGAGTTCATACATTGTCCGTCTCCATTGTTAAGCCAAACAGCCTGACAATCGCCTGCTCGAGCCGCAGCAGTTGCGGTTCCGGATCCACGCTGTTGTCAAGCAGGTGCAGCTCCGCATGGTCACCGTCAAGGTCTGCAGCGAGTGTGCCAGGTAACAGACCGATACAGTTGATGAGCAGTACGCGTGCTGCAGGATGACTGGTGTGCATGCGATAGCTGTGGAAGCCTGGCTCGATACGAAGTCTCGGCCCAAGGGTGCGGAACGCGACATCGAGCCCGCCGCGAATCGACTCACGCAGGAACAGGGCAACAAAGGCCAGCAGGCCGGTCAGTGAAAGACGGGGCAGTGCATGGCGGCTGCCCAGCCGGGAACTGACCAGGGTAGCGATGGCGACCGCCGGCACTCCCACCAGCCAGGCATCCGGCTGCCCTTGCACGATCAGCCACCACAAGCCGGCCAGTATGGCCGCTCTTGTCACGATGCTGGATAGCATCTTTGCACGGGCCTGTTTCTTGTATGCGTTCCGTTCAGTTGCTGGCGACACTCAGGCGTATTCATCCAGTCCCTGATGTTTGGCCGCAGCCGGTGCAGATGCAGTCTTGCGCTGTCGCATGCGCTCCGCCAGGCCGCGCACGAACAGGACGGCTGCGGCGG
Source organism: Gammaproteobacteria bacterium (assembly GCA_049664445.1). Classification (GTDB taxonomy): domain Bacteria; phylum Pseudomonadota; class Gammaproteobacteria; order UBA9214; family UBA9214; genus UBA9214. Next base: position 1,868 of record JBATFE010000428.1, on the reverse strand, counting down.
CCAGCAATGCGACTTTAAGGCCGAGTAGTGTGGCAACCATGCCGAACAGTAATGTGTCTACAATGATCATTTGGCTATACTCCCTGATTCCGATACGTGTGGCAATGTCTGTTGCTGCTAGCTATTTAACGCCCGGTAAAACTAAAATAAAATACGAATAATTGAGCAGAATACATCGATTAATACGATGTATTGATTGCGCTTGAAAACACTATCCGGGATAGCCGCAGTCACCCCGGAAATATGCCGGATGGTCACCTGATGCCCGGGCTTGTGATAGCTCGTGCCGCACTTCGGATGTTGCGCCCTGTCGCCACCAAATCCAGTGGTCGTGGCAGTGAGCGGTCCAGGTACCGGGCCGATACCTGCAGTTAATGTGTCCTTCTCGCGGATCAACCAGTCCAGCAGTCCATCAAGACCGATGACCAGTAATCCGGGTCCTGTTGTCCAAATGGTACAAGCAATCAGGTCATACAGTGTGTACCTGGCCGGTGACAACCCGCTGAACTAATTGTCCGTAAAAGACATGTGGGCTCGGATGACGTATTTGGGATGTCTCCGATAAAATAGAGAAAGTAATAATACATTATCGCTGTCGATACTCTGTCCGATGCCGGTAATAAAGGCCGCGAACGTTATCCCTGTTCAGTGCACCAGCTGTACCCTGATTTGCGTTGCGACGGCGCGGCCGTGATCGTCGACCGCGCGAACCTCGAATTCCCCGATCGCCGGACGCCACAACAGGGCCTCGGCGCGCGGCGTACTGCCGACAAAGCGCTCGTCGACAAACCAGAAGAGGGTGCTGGTGTCGGCATCGGTAATTGCGCTGAACGGAATGCGCTCGGTATCGCGCTGTGCCGAGCGCAGCGAGTAGACAATGCGGCTGTCAGGTGACGTGATTTCCGGAATATTGCCGGTCGCACTCATAAAAGCCATTGTGCAATCCGCCTCGAACGGGGGCGGCCGCTTGCGGGCAATGCCGGCGCTGCGAAACATGGCGAGCAGGTCCGAGGGCCAGAACTCGTAGACCTGCAGTCGCGTGCGCGGTGGTTCGTGGTAGCAGGCGCGTTTGCCGGTATGCACATCGACGGGCACCTCGCGGTAGACGCTGGTCACGTGCAGCGGCGATTTGCCGGGGATGAAGTAACTGTCCGTTGTATGCGGGCAGTGCTCGTCAGGCAGATCCCCGGTGGTGGCGCAGACCTGCACCGTCGCGATGCCAAGTCCTGCGGGCAGGCGCTGTTTATCGAAGCCGCCGGCCCTTTGCTCGATAGCACGGGCGATTTCGAAGAACAGCGGCGCGGCCGCCTGTTGCCCCACGAAGGCGGGATTACCCTGGCCGTCGAAATGCCCCACCCATACGGCAAGCACGTACGGACCGAAGACTCCCGCCGTCCAGGCATCGCGAAAGCCGTAGGAGGTACCTGTCTTCCAGGCCATTGCCAGACCCTGGCGTAACTGGCCCGGCAGGGCTGGCTCATCAGGTGACGGTGTGCTGCGCAACATGTCGAGGGTGAGGAAGCTTGCCTCGGGACTCAGCAGTTGCTCGCCCTGCGGCAGCGGGGCCGACTCGCGCAGCAGGCGCAGCGGCCTGATATGGCCCTGGTTGGCCAGCATTGCATACAGCCGCACCACTTCCTCCATGCTCACCTCGTGCCCGCCAAGCGCCAGCGCGAGGCCGTAGTGTTCAGCCGGGCGCAGCTCGCGGATGCCGGCGGCACTGAGAAATGCGTGGAACGAAGGCGTCTCCAGCCGGCTCATGAGGTGGACAGCGGGGACATTACGGCTGAGCGCCAGCGCATCACGCGCGAACACCGGACCGAGAAAGCCGCGGTCGTAGTTCTCCGGCGTGTAGGCGCCGAAACGCC
>JBATFE010000427.1:0-1691 GCA_049664445.1 Gammaproteobacteria bacterium | reverse complement strand
CAAAGAGCGTCTGGAAGGTGACGAACAGGTCCTGTTCCGCGTCGGCGATCACAGAGAATTCGTAGCCCTCGTCTGGTCCTATCTCCAGGGCTTCGAGAGACAATTGGTCGCCGAAGATATGGGGGCGGAACTGGAAGGTGTGGGGCACGCCGTCGAGGTCCTGGAGGGTCAACGGATCGAACGAGACATGCTCGTAGTCGAGTCCGCTGTACTCGGCCATGGACTCGTTGTAACACCTGGAGCACATGAACTTTGTCCCCTCTTTGTACCCGACCGATACCCCGTCGTAGCGGGAAACAGTGGCTCCGCAGGCGCTGCATATTTGCTTGCTAATCGGGCCTACTCCGTTCGCATCGACACGGCGGAGATGCTGAAGCGATTGCCTTCGCCTCGGATCTCCGCCTGCATGATGGGCTTATTGACCTGTGGAAACAGTCGGTTCTCCTGATTGATCAAGTGTTCCATGTCCTTGTGGAGAAAACGCGTGTGCATGGCGAATTGATGATCAAGCCGCTGTCGGTAGCTGGTTGAGCTGAGAGACGCACATGTTACTGCGCCAGCTCTCGATCCTACCAGGTGCATTTACTTGAAACCGATGCGACGATGGAAGTCGGCAGGTTTCATTATGGGAATGGGGAACTGTTCGCCCAGCACAAGTAGATCGGTGTCTCCCGTTACCAGGGCATCTGCCTCGCCGGCTGCGGCCAGTTCGAGAAATTTTTGGTCGTGTTTGTCGCGGCAGATCGGTACCTCGCCCGTTGGCAAATCAGCTTCTATGATCTCGGCAAAGGGAAGGAAATCGCCAAGCAACTCCTCCTGTTCTGCCGCATCCAGATGAAATTTTGGATAAGCCAGGACCCTGACGATCTCTTCCGTAGTTGTCTTCGAGATCAGCGGGACAACAGTCCCTTGCCGCCATACCGTACGAAGCCATGCCAGCCGTCCTTTGGAAAACAACAGGGCTGATATGACCGTATTGGTATCAAAGACAACCCGTAACGTTACGATTCGCGAACCCATTGTACGGCGTCTGCCACGTCCGCCTCCGTAAGACCAAGTTTAGCCAGTTTGTCTCGTACTTCCTCAGCGCGACTGGGTCTCAAAGGTACCAGCACAATGTGTCCGTCCTCTTCCCGAACATCAAAATACTCTGTATTGGGGAAGTGGCTGATGATCGCCTTGGGCAGGGTAATCTGATTTTTTGAAGTTTTCTTTGCGAGCATATTAATAAAAGATAACAAGGAAATAAGGAAACAATTAAATTCTATTACCAGTAATAAATGATTACAAGTGTTTTCGTAGTTCCGGACCTGACTATTGGCCTTGCAAAGGAAAGGAAGGGTATGGGGGCGGAGGCAATTTTGATTGCGGGAGTTTTGCGGGACTGAGTGCAGCACCGTTATGCACGGTACTGCATTCCAGGCAACGGACGCACCGGTATTATGTTATAAAAAACAATTAGATAGGACTGACTTCCCGGACTTTTAATCCGATGGTCGAAGGTTCGAATCCTTCACGACCCACCATTATCAACAACTTACAGAGTACTTTTTTAAGTGCCAAACTTTTGCGGGAGCTAGCCAATACTGAGCTCCGGTAAAACGACCAATTCCGGCCCAGACTGTGTAATAACCAGTAAATCACTATCAGTGGTCGTCAGTAAGGCATCCACGGACATTCTCAAAGCCATC
>JBATFE010000426.1:0-2384 GCA_049664445.1 Gammaproteobacteria bacterium | reverse complement strand
TGTCGGATGTGAATGCCAGCCGTCGCCGGCATTGATGACACTGATGTGCGGTGCAGCATTGGCTGCGATGAAATGAGCAGCACCACTGTCTGCATGCCGCACAATAAACATGTCAACATGCATGGCTTCAAGGTTGCGCAGGGTGTCCAGCAGGGTTTCACCCTTGACTGCGCTGGACTGTGTGATATTGATGTTCAAAACATCGGCAGACAGCCTTTTCGCAGCCAGTTCAAAGGTTGTGCGGGTGCGCGTACTGGCCTCGAAGAACAGGTTAACAATGGTTTTACCGCGCAACAGGGGGACTTTTTTTACAGACTGCTGGGTTACGCCGGCAAAGGATTCCGCCGTATCAAGGATCTCTGTGATCAATTGACGATTCAGTCCACTGATACTCAGGAAATGGCGCAGCCGACCGTTTTTGTCTATTTGCAGACTGTGACGGCTCATGCGGTTTTCTGAATTTCCAGTGCCAGTGGATCCGGGCCAGACAGCTTGATATGTTCGCCGGGGCTTAGCTCAACATGCCTGCCTACAACATTTGCCTGGATTGGTAATTCCCGTCCGCCGCGCTCAATCAGCGTCGCCAGCATAATGGATGCAGGACGTCCGTAATCGAACAGTTCATTCAGTGCAGCACGGATGGTGCGCCCTGTATGGAGTACATCATCAACCAGGATGATATGGCGGTCATCGATGCTGAAGGGTAATTGTGATGGTTGCACCACCGGATTCATCCCGATGCGGGTGAAATCATCCCGGTAAAATGAGATATCCAGACTGCCAAGGGGTTCGTCAATATGCAGTTGCCGGTGCAGGTGTTCGGCAATCCACACCCCCCCGGTGTGAATGCCGACCATGGACGGATGGCTGTTGCAGGTTTGGGCAATCTGCGCACCCAGTTGCGCAGCCATGTCAGCGATGATGCCAGAAATATTTCCGAGGTCATTCATATGCTTGTATTTCCAGCCAGTTCTGCAGGATTATCATGGCCGCCACGGCGTCAACACCCAGCTTGCTGTTCGATTGTTTCATGTGTTGTTTTGCAGCGTGGCTGCTGAGTCTTTCATCCATGGGGTGCGTCGGGAGCCGATAACGACCTTCCAGTTGTTGTGCAAATTTTCTAGCCGCCTTGCTGATGTCCGAATCACTGCCGTCGTCGTGCAATGGGAGCCCGACGACCAGGGCATCGGGTCGCCAGTGCTCGATTAATGCGGAAATCCTGTCCCAGTCAGGCTTGCCATGGCTGGAGTTGATTGTACACAGAGCGGTTGCTGTCCCGGTAATACTTTGTCCAACGGCGATTCCGATGCGCTGTTAGCCAAAATCGAAACCCAGAAAGGTTTGCATGGTTACAGGCCTTGCCTGTCGATGGCGGGCAGGCAGCCGCTGTTAATCATTCATGCATGCCCCATATCGCTCGATAACAGGTTGAGATCGACGCCAAGCAATGCGGCTGCCGCCATCCAGCGTTCCTCGCTGGGTGTGTCAAATACAATTTTTGAGCTCGCTGGACCACTTAACCAGGTATTGGTTGCGAGTTCCTGTTCCAGTTGGCCGGCCCCCCAGCCGGCATATCCCAGCGTGATTATTGCTTTCTCCGGTCCCTCGCCGGCGGCGATAGCCTGGAGTATGTCACGGGAAGAGGTTATGCCGATTCTGTCGGTGACCTTCAGTGTGGCTTCCCAGTCACCGGATGGCTCGTGTAGCACAAAACCCCGGTCACTCTGAACCGGCCCACCCATATAAACGGGCCGGGATGAAATCTCATCACTGCCGGGTTCAATGTCCATATGTTTCAATATATCGATTAATCGCATATTCAGCGGGCGATTAATGACAACCCCCAGTGCGCCGTTCTCATCATGTTCACAGATGTAGGTCGTGGTATGGTAAAAATTCGGGTCGTCAAGTGCCGGCATGGCAATGAGAAAATGATTGCTTAGTGAGTTGCTAATGCTCATACACATAGTATCAGGCAGACAGCCTGTTACCTTCAAGTCCCTGCAGGGATATAGCCGCCACGCCGGAAAGGCGGGCTAGTGGCTCTTCAGCTGGTGGGCTGTGGAGAATTCCCAGGTGCGTGTGATGTGCAGGATATCCGCATCTTTCAGGATTTCAGACGGAAAGGGCGCAAAAGGGGCCGCCAGATTGACTATACGGATGGCTGCCTCATCAATGACGGCGTGACCGGAAGGGCGCAGGATACTGATGTTGCGTACGGTTCCATCGGCATTCATGGTGACATCCATTATCAGCTTGCCGGAAAGACCTTCGCGGCGCGCATCATCCGGGTAATTCAGGTTGCCAACACGCTCAACCTTTTTAACCCACTCACTCATGTAATTGGCATATTTGAATTCCTGGGTACGCGCCGAGACGTAGAT
>JBATFE010000425.1:0-2302 GCA_049664445.1 Gammaproteobacteria bacterium | reverse complement strand
CTTGTATCATTATGCTCCGATGACCGAATTCTGTTTCGTTTGCCGTTAAACAAGGATTATCTTGCAGGACCATCTATGCCCTGCATTCATCTGACAATTTGCAGTCTAGCCTGTCTAGGCCGGATTGAAAACTTGAACAGTGAGCCAAATGAGACGATATAAAGCAGATTTCAGGGTAGGAGTTTGAACCACCATGAAATCCTGAAAAACGTGATGGTGGTTCGCAATTCACTTTTGGGTCGGCAGTCCCCGTTAAGCAGAAGTTACAGCCACTTACCCCAGGGACTTCCGGTTTTGATCTGATACTTGCCGTTCGCTGACCGTTGAGCACCGATTTGGTGTTGGGCCGGCAAGGGGTACTACCGGCCAGAACAAGACCTTCCCGAACATAAAAAAGGCGACCCGAAGGCCGCCATGTAATATATGGCCGTGAGGCCACTTTACGGAGTAGTGTAGGCAGCAAGCCTACGCCTTTAATGGGAATGGCGCTTGATGCAGGTCAAGTACATGAGAGCAATATCAGATTAATCCTACTTGCACTGTCGGCATTGTCTGACTGGCTTTATCCACAAAAATTGTGGATAACTCTGTGGACAAAATGGAGTGAAAAACCTCAAATTCCTATATTCATAGTACTATTGTTAAGTTGACCAAAATTTTTCCACATCAATATATTTAGATAACTCAGAATGTTAAGCCTACTTGGTAATACATTAACTTACTGAATAAGCCCTACTTAGCAATACAGAAAAAGCGCCGCCATAAAACTGTGCATAAAATCCCAAAACCATCTGCTCGTCGATGACAGCGTGGAACTGTGCATGATTGTGGAAGCTATCAGGCATGACGCGCAACTGAAGGGTTCATAATCTGCAAATTATTAAAGACTGTTTTGGTTCGACTTCCACCGTTTAGCAAAAAATACAGAGGGTTAACCCTTCAACTTCCGGTGTACGCCGCATTCCTGCCGTTCACGGCCAGGACGGAGTTGCACCACACTATTGTTTTAAAGGAGTAACTCCGGTCAACTCCAGCCATTTAGTATGATGCTTTCTATTTAGGCGAATTATTTGACTGACACTGAAATTAGGCATAACTAGTAGGACTGATGTCAGTGATATGCTGCAACACAGGACAAGTGTCCTCTAATAATCAATCCCGGATAGCGAAAATGAGCGACAAAATAACAAACCCGGACAAGCAGTCCACAGCAGGGCGTGGCGGTACAGATTCCACGAGGAAACTGTTTCCTGAAGGTGATGCGATGGATCGGTTCGTGAGAGCGTTTGAATCGAGCGCACGCCGCTGGGAACTGGTTATGTATCCGGCCATGCTGGCATTTGTACTATTGGCTGCATATGGCTTCTTCCTGATTTATAGCCTCAGCAAGGATATAGGTACAATGGCGCAGGGAATGGACCCGGAGTTGGGCAAGCATCTCAGGCAAATATCGGAAAGTGTTATCTATCTTTCAGAAAATATGCGAACCATGACGCGGCGTATCTACCATATGTCCGAATCTATGGAAGCCATGGCAGACAGAATGGAAACAATGGAATATATGGAACCCATGCTCGCCAACATGTACGGTATGGGCCTTTCACTGGAAAATATTAACAAAGAGACGTATACCATGATCCAGACCATGGAGGGCATGCGTTATTACATGGGTGACATGACCCACAGCATGCAGCCAATGGACCGTCTAAACGATATTATTCCATAGTAAACGCTCATTTCCCCAGCCCCCATCTGAATGTGCCAAGAATGAACTTAATGTACTTCTGCTTAGGGTCGACTTTCACCGTTTAGCAAAAAATACAGAGGGTTAACCCTTCAACTTCCGGTGTACGCCGCATACCTGCCGTTCACGACCAGGTTAGAATCACGCCATAACATTCTGGTAAAAGGGGAAGTCCGGCCAATACACGACATTCGCCTAACTCCAATCAACTGCAGATTAATGCCGTAAAGCGGCCATTTAATTGCAGCTATTAATCCGCAGTCACCCGGCTCAATAATACGAGAAACAAACATGTCGTGCTAGCGAGTGAGGTTCAATGGAGACTTGGAGGCCAGTACCGCAAACAGGCAATGAAATCCAGCGGTTCGAGCACCACATACGTGGTGCCGTCGCGGTTCGGCGTTTTGAGCTGGTAACGCACCCAGCCTTGGGCGGCAAATGACAACCGTTGCTCGGCTATGGCCGGACGGGTAATATAACGGCACAGTCGCTCGAGCACTTGCCGCTCGTGGGCCGCAGCGGCCACCCCGGGTCGAGCACATGTCGCCTGGTTGGCAG
>JBATFE010000424.1:0-1574 GCA_049664445.1 Gammaproteobacteria bacterium | reverse complement strand
GTTTGTCCGCGTTGCCAGCGTTGCAGGTCCTTTTTGTAGTGCTTTTTCCAGGGGAATGCATGAAAACGCGTGTCCATGGATTGCAGGGGGGTGGACGGAAAGTGATACAGCAAGTGGTAGCTGAATTCCCGCCAGGCGATCTCGCGTAAATACGATTCAGTAGCGGGAATGAGGCCGCGAGTGGTTGTGGTCGCTGCCTGGCTGGATAGTGAGTTCCAGATTTGCAGCGGACTGATTTCGCCAAAGTGCAGGTGCGCTGACAGGTGCGAGGTGCCGGCAAGCGCGGGCCTGTCCCGATGGGCTGTGTAGTCGAGCAGGTTTTGGTCACTAAAGTCCTGCAGCGCTTGCCATGCGCCGTCTTCACCGGGCGTCCAGTGCGTGTAAAAGGCCTGGTCCCAGTTGACATCGGGCAGCAGCCCGAGCGAGTCGACGGACACAGACTTTGTGAAGCGGCTGGCGTCGAAGGTCGGCAAGGTTTCACAGGCAGCAATGACTTCGCGGGACGGCCCGGTACTGTGCAGCTTCTTCCAGAAGGGCGTGAATACGCGGTAGGGGGTGCCGTCGTTTTTCAGGTTTTCACGGGGCTCGCGCAACAGGGCGGCATTATGGCTGCTGACGTGGCAACCCTGTTCCTCCAGTGCCTGCCTGATGCGTGCATCGCGTGCCGTGCAGGCCGGTTCATAGCAGCGGTTCCAGGCCAGCCTGTCTGCGCCGCTCTGTTGCAGTAACCTGGCGAGGATAACCTGCGGGTCGCCCTGGAAAACCAGCAGGTCGCTGCCGTGTGCCTGCAGGGATTGTTGCAGCGCAATCAGGCTGTGGTGCAGCCACCAGGCGCTGGCGGCCCCCGTTTGCCAGTCGCTATCGGGTTCGTCATGGATGTAGACGGGCAGGGGTGTGTGGCCTTCCTCGAGGAGTGCCTGCAAGGCAGGATTGTCGGCCAGGCGCAAGTCACGTCGAAACCACAGCAGTGCCGGCGACATGTCAGCGCGGCTTGTGGGTCTTCAAGGTCTTGTTGATCAGTTGCAGGCCGCTGGCAATGTTCTCACCCAGGTAAGTAGCACCGCTCTGTGCCACTTTTTCCTGATGTGAAACGGCTGTTCCCCCGCCGACAAAAACCGGCGTCTTGATATGGCTGACGAGTTCCGGCAGCTCTGTGTCGAGCACACCACGGGCAGGTTTTGACGAGCCCGACAAGACGACGCCTGCGCAGGCCTTTATTTCGAGTACGGCGGGTATTTGTTGCAGGGGGGTGTTGGCGCCGAGTATCAGCACACGGTAGCCGGCGCTGACAGCCGCCAGCGCAAAAAACAGCAGGCCTGACTCATGCAATTCGCCCGGCAGGCAGGCGAGTAACAGCAGCGGACCGCTGCCGCGCTGGTTCATGTGGAGAATACGCGCACCCAGTTTGTTGCGCAGGTAAACCGTGAAGAAATGTTCCTCGGCAATGCCCGTTTCACGTTGTTTCCAGCGCTCGCCAAAAAGGCGTAACAGGGGTGTGGTCAACCGCTGGTTGACGACATCGAGCGGGTAGAGTGACAGGGCGTCGTTGTAGATATTATCCAGTAGCGGCTCAT
>JBATFE010000423.1:0-3895 GCA_049664445.1 Gammaproteobacteria bacterium | reverse complement strand
GTCGTATTCCGCGTCCGGGATCGCGGGTTCATCCCGGCTGTAGTAACGATAATTATGTTCATGTAACTCGGCATGCAGTTTCCGTGCGCGTGCGCGCACGGATTTGGGCACACTCATGATGCCGCATGCGCCACCCGCTGTTGCAGCTGGCAGCTGATCACCTCTTCACGCATGTGACTGATAGTCTGGTTTGTCAACACGCTGCGCGAGGCATCACACACCGTACTGTCGAGGTTATCCGCCAGTATTCGCACCGACTCGACCATGGCATCAAAGGCATGCACGCCATCGACGCTTCCCGGTATCTGCAGGAACAGCACGATCCCTTCAGTCGTGAAGCTTTCCATTGCAGACAGGTCGAAGATGCCCGGCTCCTTGATGTTGGCGGCGGAGAACAGGATCTTTTCCTGGCCATCGAGCATTTCACTGCGGTGAAAAATCTGCATATCACCGTACTCGAGTCCGGCAGCGGACAGCGCACCCAGCAGCATGGGTCCACGAAACGGCACCCCGCGCGGCGCCATGACATAGAGCGTAACCACCTTGTCGGGCGCGGTGGCTACACCCCTGTCAGGCGGTTGCGCAGCAGCCTTGTATTCCGGTTCTGCCGCGACCGGGGGGGACTCGTCAAACGGGTCCCCTGCAAGACGGTCCCCGGCATAGAAGTCGCCGACCTGATTTACCACGTCCTCGAGATCATCCTCGAGATCGTCATCGTAGTCGAAATCTTCAAAGCCGTCATCCCGGGTGAGCAGCGGTGCCGTACGATGACTGCCGGTGCGCCGCGGCAAGGTCTCTTTCCGGTTCTGGTAAAGACCGAACAGATAGATCCCGAGAACGATCACGGCTCCGACAATGAGAAGTATCCAGCGCAAATTTTCCATTAGAGGACCACCTGACCCGTGTTGAGCAACAAGTATAGACCTGCTGTATTTTCCTGCAAATGCCGGGGGAAATTCAATAGCATCTGCCCGTGTCAGACTGCAGCCAGTTTCACTGCTTCATCTACATCAACGGCCACCAGGCGCGACACACCGGCTTCATGCATGGTGACCCCCGTCAACTGGTTGGCCATCTCCATGGTGATCTTGTTGTGGGTGATAAAGATAAACTGGACATGTTCTGACATCTTGCGAACCATATCGCAGTAACGCCCGACATTGGCATCATCCAGCGGCGCATCAACCTCGTCGAGCATGCAGAACGGTGACGGGTTCAGGCGGAAGATCGCAAACACCAGCGCAATCGCCGTCAATGCCTTTTCGCCACCGGAAAGCAGGTGGATGGTACTGTTACGCTTGCCCGGTGGACGCGCCATCACCGTCACCCCGGTATCCAGCAGGTCGTTACCGGTCAGTTCCAGGTAGGCCTGCCCGCCGCCAAACAGGGTCGGGAAATTTTCCTGCAGGCCTTCGTTGACCTTTTCGAAGGTCTCCCTGAAGCGCGAACGGGTTTCTTTGTCAATCTTGCCGATGGCGCCTTCCAGCGTTTCCAGCGCCTCGATCAGGTCGGCATGCTGCGCATCGAGATACACCTTGCGCCTGGATTCCTCCTCGTACTCTTCAATCGCGGCCAGGTTGATCGGCCCGAGTCGCTGGATACGCAGTTCCAGTTTCTCGGCCTTCTCGGCCCATGCCTCAACGTTCGCCGCCTCGTCAATCACTTCCAGCAGCGGCTGGTACTCAAAGCCGGAGGCCGTTATCTGCTCCAGCAGGGTATCACTGCGCACCTTGATTTCCTGCCAGCCCATGCGGTCCTGCTCGACCTGCTCGCGCATGTTGCCGACGTTGCGTTCCTTCCTGATGCGTTCCTGATCGAGTTCACGGGTTGTATGTTCGATCGTTTCAACCTGTTTGCGTGCCTCGCCGAGCTCCGTTTCGACACGTGCACGTTGCGACAGCATCTCTGCCAGCTCTGTCTCAAGCTCGACAATCGGCGTATCGCCCTGTCCGAGCACCGCGCTCAGTTCATCACGGCGGGCGTTCAGCTGCCGACACTGCTCATGCATGCGCGCCAGTGACTGATTGGTAGCAGCCTCTGCGGTGCGCATGGACTCTACACGGATCTCCAGTGCGTGTCTTGTTTGCTGGTCGCTGCGCGCTGCCTCCCTGGCGGCATCGAGTGCGCTGCTGAGTTGCTGTTGCCGGCGCGTGCGCTCCTCGCGTTCCACTGACAGCGCGGCGACCGCGTCCAGCGCTTCCTGCAGACGGCTGCGGGCACCCGCCTGCTGTTCGGCCTCACCGGCCTTTTCAAGGCGCAGCACCTCGGACTCCATCATGACATGCTCGCGACGGTGCTGTTGCTGCTCGAGGCGCGATTGCAGCGTCGCCTGCCGGGCGCGCAGCTCACTGACGGCCCGTTGCGCCTGGTTGTAGTCACCCTGCAGGCGTTCGCGTTCGGCTTCCGCAGCCAGCAGTTCCTCACGGGCACTCGTGATCGATTGCCGCAATTCCTCGATGTTGGCGGTCTGTGCAGTGCATTGCGCGCTCAACGCGCTGATGTCGCGCTCACGTTCCAGCACACCCGCCTTCTCGTCGCTGTCGCGCGCGACGCGCAGCCAGCTTTTCCCTATCCAGACACCGTCACGGGTAATGATGGACTCGTGGCATGCCAGTCCGGCACGCATCGACAATGCATCGGAGAGGGATTCCGCGGCATAGATACCGTCAAGCAAGGTGCCCATGGACCAGGATGACGTCACCTTGCCGGCCAACGGCACACCCTTGTCACCGGACAGGGCAGTGTCACCGGTGACACTGGTGTCAAACAGTGCCAGCGCACCCTGCTCGAGGCTGCCAAGCAGCTCTGCGGCACTGTCGAGTCCGTCGACACAGACGGCCTCGAGATAAAAGCCCAGCGCGGTTTCGACCGCATGTTCCCAGCCGGACTCGGCCTGTATCTCCTGCGCCAGTCGCTGCGCACCCTGCAAGCCGCTGGATTTCAGCCAGCCGGTCACCTGCTCCGAGCGCTGGCCCAGCGCCGCGTGCTGCAATGTCTCGAGGGAAGCCAGCTGGCCACGGGTATCGTGATGGATGCTCTGCAGCGCGGAGAGCTCCTGTTCCCGCCCCTGCAGCACACCGCGCGCATCGGCGATATGCCGAACGGCATTATCCAGTGTCGCCTGTATGCCGGTCAGCCCGGTTTCCTGTGCCTCGCAGGCCTGCGCCTGCTGCTGTAATTCTTCCTCCAGCGACTGCTCACCCAGCGTTTGCTGTTCGTTGTCCATGCGCTGCAGGCGTTCGTCCAGCTGCTGCAGGTGACGATCCAGATGGTCGAGGCGGGTACGCTCCACCTGCGCCGCCTGGGCACGTTCCGCGGAACGCCTGTTAAACTCGTCCCATTCCTGCTGCCAGGCGTGCATGGCCTGCTCGGCCTCTTTCAGAGCCGCCACGGACTGTTCAGTGCGCTCCGTGGCCAGCGCCAGCTCGGGTTCAACGGTTTCAAGGTCGCGCGCCAGCTCCTGCAGCCGCTCGCTGTCAATTGTGATGTGTGTCTCGATCTCGGCGAGCGTCTGCTCGGCGCGTGACAATTCCTGTTGCTGTTGCTGGCGTGATTCGCGGTTGTGCTTGATGGCCTGTTCGACACGGGCCACATCGGCGCCCAGCTTGTAGTAGCGGCCTTGCACGCTGTTAAAGGCTTCATTGGCACCGGTCAGGCTGTCGCGCAGTTTTTCCAGTTCGGCCTCAATCCTGCGCTGCTCGGCCAGCTCGGCCTGCATGGCAAGCTCGCGTTCCTGTATGAGCTGTTCCCGTGCACTGCTTTCTCCGTGCATGGCGGTGTAGCGCAACGCCAGCAGTTCAGCCTTGACCTGCCGCTCCTCTTCCTTGAGTTCCTTGTAGCGTTCGGCGGCTCGCGATTGCCGCTTCAACTTGTCGAGCTGCTTGTCAATCTCTTC
>JBATFE010000422.1:0-1892 GCA_049664445.1 Gammaproteobacteria bacterium | reverse complement strand
GCTTTATGATCATGCCGCTGCAGAACAACCGGGGTATCCCGCGCAGACATGGGATGCCCCGTTGGCCTCTCCGGTTGTCAGTGATGATGGCCTGAACAGTTGTCTGCAAGATCCTTGCCCCGGATGTGATGGCCAGGATATGGGTATGTAGGGCATGAGGCTGCAATCAGCAGCACAGCGGTGGCTGCGAGAAGCGCATAGCGAAGTGTACGCGCCTGCCCAGACCATCAAGCCTGAAAGCGTCCCGTGACAGGCTCCTGATATGTATTGACCTGTCAACTATTGGTACCAACTATTCGATATTTTGTATTTAATACTATCCATACAGCAAGCCCTTGGGCCAGGGTATGAGCGGCAATCAACGACGGTAGATCACTCTGATATACGCGGGTCGGGACCGCCTGACTTCTCTTCGTCGTGGAGCTGCCTCGCTCTAGGGTCGAGGGTCGTCCCGTTGTACTGAGCGCCTCATAGGAGCCTCGAGGGTTCTCCAACCGGCCTCCCATGCCCTGGCCCAAAGACTCGCTGACTATTCCTGTGTTCATTATTCTGATTGGGTTCTGTTAGCTCGTTTTTAACAGGTACTCTCGACAGGTTTGTTCATTACTTCACAAGCAATAGCCCAGATGAATCCGACCAGTTCACGCGCAACCGCTGTGCATACCTGCACCTTCAGCTTGCCTCGCCCGAGCAGATGCGTGTAACGCCCGCACAAGCGTTTCTGCGCCTTCCAGGCAATGGCCTGTACCTCGTCTGAACACTTTTCCGCCCGCCGTTGAAGATGGGCCGTTTTGCGAGCCGGAAAGCGGTAACACCAGCCCGACTCCACCAGCACACGCCTGACATGGCTGTTCCCTGTTTTGGTGATGCCGCCCTGGCGACGCGTTTGGCCGCTTGAAGCTTCACTCGGGACCAGCCCCAAAAAACTCATCAGTTGGCGTGGCGAATCAAATCGGGTGATATCCCCAAGCTCCGCCATCACCGTCATCGCAGTGATCAGCTTGATACCCCGCAATGCCATCAAGGCTTCAACCACCGGAGCCAATACCCAGTACTCCAGCGCCTTCTCCATCTCCTGTTCCAATCCAGCAACACGGGCTTCGGCCTGCTTGACGGCATCAACGTATTCCTGGAATACAATCTGTTGCACTGTAACATCGAACTTAAGCCCTTCCATCCAGCGAAAGTGTGCCTGGGTCCAGCGGCTTTTGCCGCTTTCATAAATTCGGCCATAACGAAGCAGAAAGGCATTCAGACGTTGTTTGGTGATCCGTTCCAGGCCTTTCATATCTTCGCGAGCCCGTGTCAGATCTCGCATGGCTTCCTGTTCCTGATCGGGTACCCATACCGCCGAGAGTTCTCCTGCCCGATTCAACCGACTGAGCTTTTCACTATCACGTCGATCTGTCTTCACTCGCTCGCCAGGCTTTGTCGGAATCAGGGAAGGGGCGACTACACTGCAATAGTGGCCAAGCTGGCTGATTTGCCGGTATATCTCATAACCACAGGGCCCTGCCTCATAACAAAACGAGATAACCTCTCCATCAAAACATAATTTCTTGACCAGCTTCCTTATCGCCTCTGGCGTATTGGCTATCTCTCCGTAATAACGTGCTTTGCCTCCAATCGCATCGGCAACCGCTACGGCTATCGTCTCTTTATGTGTATCCAATCCGACGTACTTGCTAAACTCTCTCATGACCTGTCCTCCTCAATTGTGGCTCTGAGCCACGGGGTGTATTGTTCCAGCCTCAGCTTAACCCACGTCGCTTGAGGTTGGGCAGGTCAATACATGATGTCTAGTGCCCGCGTAACAGGCGCTGTTTGCTGAGTGACCATTCCCGGTCCTTGTCCGCTGCCCGCTTGTCATGGCTGTGCTTGCCACGTGCGAG
>JBATFE010000421.1:0-12737 GCA_049664445.1 Gammaproteobacteria bacterium | reverse complement strand
GAGCCATCGTCTTCATCGAAGACGTGCAACATGCCGTCGTTGGCGCCCACGGCAATACGGCCGTCACGCAGGTTGGTACCTGTATGCGCGTTCTTGAAGGCAGTGAATCCCGCTATGGTGTAGTTCTCGGTCGGTGCGCCTATGTAGAGCGGCCAGGAATTGATGATGTCACCGAGCAGGCTGTAGCGGTTGCGGTAGGTGCCGCCATTGGCCTTTTCGTTGCTGTCATCGCCACGGATAAAGTTCAGTATGGGACTGTCATAGGCAGCGGTCAGCGGTGATGGATTCAGGACTGCCGCGGTTACCGGATCCAGTATGGCGCGTTGTATATCACTCAGGTTGCTCCACAGGAAATCCACCTGGGTATCGGCGACGCCGTCATCATCCGTGTCACCATAGGTGAAGATGTTTCTGCCACCGTCGATTTCTTTCCAGTAATCCGTGACGCTGGCGACCTTGCTTTCAAAGGTTGCGCGTGCCATCCAGCAGCCATCCGGTGCGGTCTTGCCACAGCCACCGGAAGAGCCCGCCACAACGGGTGAGTTTGAACCGACGCTGGCGTCAGTCGTGCGGCTGCCGGCTGCAGAGATTTCATACTTAATGATGTCTCCCTGCCAGGCGCCGTTTTCGAAGAACGGCCGGTAGGCGATGGTGCCACCTGAAAGGCTGGTATTCTTCAACGCGTATTTGCCAATAACGGCTGCCGGTTGGGAGGAGGGGATGAATCGCATGGCGGCAAACAGGGAGACTGTCACTATGGTCAGCACTGCACCGGCAAGCAAATAGTATGTTTTCTTGGTTGATTTCATAATAATTCTCCAGACAGGTGCGGACGTGCCGCCTGCTACATTTGATCCCCTGATACGAAAACCGATTGAATAACGCGTTTTGCGCCACGGCTGGTAACGCTTTGGCTGGTTACCAGATAAATTTCACGAAGGCAGTCATCGAGGGTGCCGCCGGTGCCGGTCTGTGCGGAACACAGGGCATTCTCGGTACCGTCAAGTGTGCCAATGTATTCGATGGCGTAATCGTACGAGTATTTTGCATCACCGCCGGTCGGCGTCGTGCTGACGGTGTTGAATGTCCAGTTGATCGCGGTCGGATCGATGGTCTCGCTCGATCCGATCATGTTCATGTATATGTGGTCACCACTGGCATCCGGGTCTATATAGGGCGGGCCGATATTGTCCTCGACGTCCCGCAGGCCGGCTTCCAGCATGAGTTCGGCATGATTGAGCGCCAGTGTCTGGAACTGGTTGTTGCCTGCCATCAGGTTTTCCATGCGTGACAGGTTCATGCCAAAGACACCCAGGATGGTCATGATGAGAAGAAAAATCAGGGCCATAAAAAGCGCTGCACCGCGCTGCTTGTGACCGGTTGCCGGTGTCGAAGTGTTCATGGTGTCTGTCCTCATCGCTGCATTACGGCTAGATATTGCGGAGTTGTACGGTGGATGTATAAAGCTGGCGACGGAAATTGTCGGCGGGTGCATAATCATGATCACCCATGCGGTAGGTAGTGTCGTTGGTGTATCCGGTTTCAGGACATTCGGCACGTGTCAGCAGCCAGTAACGCACGGCAATCACCTGTTCCCATTCACTGTCTTCATCGAGTCCGCTGCTGCCGGCGTCGAGATAGGCATCAACCGAATCGTCGTTATTGGTATCCAGGCCGTAGCGAATCTGCAGATTATCGACACCGTAGGCAACTTCCTCTGCGACCGGGCGGCCATTGACGTCCAGTGTCTCGCGGTACAGTGAAGGTACGGCAATACCGTTGCATGTCTGTCCTGACGGACCGATGTAGTAGGCCCGGGCAATCAGCTCGGAGGTGCGTTCCGATGGCGGTGCCGTGGCCCCGTCGTTCATGTCATTGTCGGTATTGGCTTTATCCGTACCCTTGAAGATGCGTCCGGCCTGATCCGAGATGGTCAGCGAGGAACGGATGTACAGGCGGCTGTTGTTCTCGATCGGTCGTTGATTGGTGATGGGTGTCGGGAACACCAGCCACGGCGAGGCAAAACGCATCACCAGTACATCACGTGAGGAATGTCCGTTGCCGTCGTTGATGCAGGCGTAGGCTGCCAGTGCGGCAGTCTCTGTATGATTGAGGCCGAAAATCCGCCGGTCGATCATGCGTGCCCAGGTATTGTCGCCGGTATTGCAGGTGGCGGCCGGTGCGACGGGCGGCTCTGTGCCGGTGACGCCGGTGACATCCGCATTGCCGCCCCAGTAACCCGTTCTGCGCAGGTCCTGGGCAAGCACGTCAGAGGCATAGCGGCCGTTTTCCTGTTGCCGGCCGAGCGTGTTCTGTATGGTAAAGCTCTGCCTGGAGCTCATAAAGATCTGTGCAATACCGGCCAGCAGGATCAATGAAATCACCATGGCCACCATCATCTCGACGATGCTGAAGCCCTGGCTGCGTCGAGGCGTTGTAAGGGTCGTGTTGCTGGTAGGGTTCATATGTGCCTCGTTTACAGTGTCAGCGATATGCAACGCAGATCGACGCCGGGGTCAGGACCGCAGTCGGTGCCCGAGATCCCCCGGCGATACTCGTCCCAGAAGACAATGATGGTGTGTGTCACCACGCTACCGGTAACGGCCCTGGTGATCGAACTGGTACCACCGGGCAGTGCCCTGACTGCACCACGCCACTGGGCAAGATCGTAGGTGGCCATTTGCGCGGATGTGCAGGTAACGTCTTCACAGTTCTCGCCAGTGCCGATGACCGGATCGGCATCGTCGGTGGCAATCACATAATTCTGGGCATCCACACCGACAGGGTTGGCGCGCATGCGGTCAGCGATGTCATAGGCGAGTTGCGTCGCGTTGGTGCGCATGCTCGCCATCTGGTTCGAGCGCAGTCCATTGGTCTGCAGTGAAGCCAGGCCCAGCAGTCCGATCGACAGGATCAGCAGTGCGATCAAAACCTCCAGCAATGTGAAGCCGCACTGTTTGTTAGCTAACTGCTTTTGTATTCGGGACATGATGTGATAGTTCCTGATCAGGGTGTACATGCCTGCCGGGCAATGGAGGTATGACCTTGCAGGGTGACGATGATGGAGCGCTTCTGTTCGTATTCACAGTTATCGGCCTTGAGGGTGAAAGTGACGGGGCCATTGTCTGTATAGCCGGTCGGCAGGAAGTGTATGGCGGTGTCGTCACCGGTCAGGGTGCTTTTGCTTACTCCATCCGATGCCCTCATCAGGCAGTCTTCAGTTTCCAGGCAGGCATCTGTGCCGGTGTCCGCCGTCATATCGCCATCCAGGTTGGAAAAAACAATCCAGCCATTGGCCCAGTTGGTACTGGCGGCGCAATCATCCAGGGTGGTATTCGCGGCACAGATGGTAGAACGGGTGCCGCGCTTGACCGCTTCATTACGGGCCAGTTGTATGGCTGTGACCAGCTTGTTTGCCTGCGTGGTCATGCGGTTGTTCTTGACCATTTGCATTATGCTGGGTACTGCCGTGGCCAGCAGTATACTGACAACCACTATCGTGATCAGCAGTTCAATCAGCGTAAATCCCTTTTTACTTTCCATAACCATAGTTGTACAAACCTCGCTCATCGATGTCATCCGCTATAAGATAAGCGGTTGAAATTACCCGACAGGTGGGTTGATTCCTTCGCGATCATACCTGTCGGGTTGTGTTTTTTTGATGCGCAAGTATAAGGCGGTTGAATACAAAGACTACAGGCCAAGTCGATTGTTATCGGCTGCGCGGGTGATTTATTGATGGTGATCCCATGAACAGCAGTGCTGGCAGGTCGGCTGGCACAGGACAGGAAATAATATGAGCGTTGATTGTATTGTGGTGGGCGGCGGCTTGCTCGGTATGCTGACTGCGCGTGCCCTTCACAAAGAGGGGTTGTCGGTTACCCTGCTGGAACGGGGTGAGGCGGGGAGGGAGGCATCCTGGGCCGGTGGCGGCATACTTTCGCCCCTGATCCCCTGGCAATACCCGGATTCCGTATCCGAACTGGTGGTATGGAGCCAGCGTTACTATCCGCGACTGGTGGAAGAGCTGCGCGAGCAAACAGGCATCGATCCCGAATGGGTGCAGTCCGGCCTGTTATTTCTGAATACCCGCCTGGATGCAGACATCGGTCAATGGGCTGAAAGGTTCAACTGCGTCATCCGGTCGCTGGACCCTGCGCAGGTTCGTCAACATGAGCCGCAGCTGATCGATGCGGACGGCGACAGCGTGCTGTTGCCGGATGTTGCCCAGATCCGCAACCCGCTGTTGTGCACAGCACTGTCCCGCTCGATCCGGATGCAGGGTATTGATGTGCACGAGCACACCGGTGTCACGGGTCTTACGATGCAGTCGGGCAGGATTCAGGGTGTGCAAACAAACCACGGTGACTTCGCGGCTGCACGCGTGGTGATCGCCAGCGGCGCCTGGAGTCCCTTGTTGATGCAGCATGCCGGACTGGCGCTTGCGATTGAGCCGGTACGGGGCCAGATGATCATGTTCGAGACCACGCCAGGCCTGCTGCGCCATATCACCATGTGCGGCGATCATTACCTGATACCGCGCCAGAACGGGCTGGTACTGGCCGGTAGCACCCTTGAGTACGAGGGGTATAACAAGGCAACCACAGAAACCGCACGCAAGACACTGATTGAAAAGGCGCTGCATCTGGTGCCCGCGCTTGCAGCTTACCCTGTTATCAAGCACTGGGCAGGTCTCCGCCCGGGCACGGCTGCAGGTGTCCCGTATATCGGAGAGCACCCACAAATCTCCGGGTTATATGTGAATAGCGGACATTTCCGCAACGGTGTGGTCATGGCGCCGGGATCGGCGCAGTTACTGGTTGATTGCCTGCTGGAGCGTGACAGTTTTACCCGTCTTGAGCCTTATGCCCTGTAAATTCGGCTTTTCCAGAGCTGTCCGAAGTCCTCAACTGGCCTGACAGGCATGGACGATGACCCGCTGGCGTGGCTATAATTCCACCAGTGAGCAAAATATACGGGCACAAGTCGGCCTTGTGGGAAAGCCTCTATGGAAAGTCTGAAAGTTAATCAAATGACGCAAAACCCTGATGTGGCCGGTATCCTGCGTGCGCACGGGATATTGCCGACACAGCAGCGGTTGATGATTGCGCGCGTGCTGTTTTCCCGTCGTCAACACTACTCCGCCGACCAGGTGATGAACTGCGTGAATGATGGCCGTGACCGGGTATCAAAGGCGACTGTTTACAATACCCTGGGCCTGTTTGCCCGAAATGGCCTGGTGCGTGAAGTGATCGTCGACCCGACACGGGTGTTCTACGATCCAAACACCAGTGACCATCATCATTTCTATAACATCGACACGGGTGAATTGCTCGATATCGACACTTCCGATCTGCGGATTTCCGACCTGCCGGAACTTCCGGAAGGCACGGTAGCCGCCGGTGTTGATGTCATCATACGAGTGCGTGGTGACACTGCTGCACGCTGAGTTTCGTGGAATTATTTCTTTACCTGCTTTATAGTCCCACTCCGCATCGCCGGAGTAGCTCAGTCGGTAGAGCAGCTCACTCGTAATGAGAAGGTCGGGGGTTCAATTCCTCTCTCCGGCACCAGAATAAAAAAGCCCGCAATGATTGCGGGCTTTTTTTGCAGACGGATGCTCAGGGGTTACAGTTTGCTATGTTATCCGCGTACATTCTGGTTACACCGTTGGCGGCGACCTGGATCAAGCGGCCATGGGGGCTGCCGCGGTTGTCACACAGCGCCATGATGGCCGTTGATCCACTTTCGTTGGTTGATCCGTCCGGATTGAATTCCAGGTTTCTGTTCCAGGTCGAGTTGGTGCGCATTGTTACTCCTGATGTTGCAGTTTGCCCGCGTAACAACAGGGTATCAGTGCCCGCGTCGTATACATCATTACTGTTGTTGCCGTCATCGGCGAAAACGATATAACCGCTTTCCCATATCTGGGTGTCACCGCCACATGAAGGTGAGGTTGCATTGGGCGATGCGCTCCTGCAGAGGATGACACGTGTATCGCGTTTAACGGCCTCTGCGCGTGCGTAATGGACAGCTGTAACGACAGTATTCAGCTGTTTGGCGAGCGCGTTGTTCTTGATCATGGAGCCGATGGCCGGGACGGCGGTCGACAGTACGATCGCAATCACGCCCAGTGTAATCATGATCTCGGGAAGCGTGAATCCCCGGGTGTTTTTATACTCTGTCATACCCTTTACCTGCCAGTGACCAAACGACGTGCAAGAAATCTCGCAGAGACTGTATCGACTGCTGCTGCTGTTTTCTAAACACAATGGACGGTGCCGCTGTTTGCCATCGCTGTTGCCGGGACGGCTGCCGGCAGGGTGCAGATAGTTAATTGAATATCATGGACAAATCAATTGCCTTTATGTTTTTTGTGAGGCTCCCCGTGGAGATGTAGTCAACACCCGTCAGGGCGATTTCGCGGATATTCTCGAGTGTGACACCGCCCGAGGCCTCGAGCCCGGCACGACCGGCCACCGTTTTTACGGCGGTGCCCAGGTCAGCGACAGAGTGGTTATCAAGCAGCAGTCGATCCGCACCGGCATCCAGTGCCTGCAGCAGTTGTGACGCATTTTCGACCTCGACCTCTACGGGCATGCCCGGATTTCCGGCTCGTGCCTGTGTGACCGCGCGCTTGATCGATCCCGCGGCTGCAATGTGATTTTCCTTGATGAGGATGCCGTCATACAGGCCGCTGCGGTGATTGTCACAGCCGCCGATGCGCACTGCGTATTTCTGTGCATTGCGCAAGCCGGGGATTGTTTTTCGTGTATCCAGTATCCTGACGGGCAGGTCGGCCACGGCTTCGGCATAGCGCCGCGAGAGTGTTGCCGTCGCAGATAATGTCTGCAGAAAATTCAGTGCCGTTCGTTCGCCACTGAGGAGTGCTCTGGCGGGCCCCGAGAGCTTGCAGAGCGTTTCATTACTGTGAACTTCGTCGCCGTCCCGAACCAGCCAGTCGACCCTGACACGGCTGTCCAGTTCCTCGAATACCGCATTGAACCAGGCCATGCCGCAGACGATGGCCGTTTCACGGCTGATGACAGTGGCCTGCGCGGTCTGCTGTTCCGGGATTAGTGCCGCGGTAATGTCGCCGCTGCCGATATCTTCCGCCAGTGCATTGCGCACCGTGTGCAGCAGTTCCTCATCGAGTACATCGAGTAACATTCAGGTTGATATTTCCAGCAGTTCGATTTCAAACACCAGGGTTGCGTTCGGCGGGATGACGCCACCGGCACCCTGTGCACCGTAGCCCAGCTCGGCCGGGACCACGAGGCGCCGGATTCCGCCCACCTGCATGCCCTTGACACCTTCATCCCAGCCGCGGATGACATAGCCACAATCGATCGGAAAGCTGAAAGGTTTATTGCGGTCATGGCTGGAATCAAACTTGGTGTTGTCTTCCAGCCAGCCGGTGTAGTGCACGATGGCCGTCTGGCCCCTGCCGGTGGCGGTTTCGCCGCTGCCTGTTTGCAGGTCGGTATAGCGCAGGCCCGAGTCTGTGGTGATCTCTGTCATGGTAGTTCCTGTCTTGTGGGTTTGTGTTGAGGTGTATTTTACGCCGGTCAGGCACGGGAATGTCGTGCAGTGCTCATCCCGCAGAGGATTCTCCGGATTTTACATGGGGCCGCGAAAAATAGTCCTTCTTCAGCCTGCTAACCAGCCCCGCGAGCAATATCAGTCCCAGCAGGTTGGGCAGGGCCATCAGGATGTTGGTGACATCGGCAATATTCCACACCAGTTTCAGCGGTACCGCGGCGCCAACGACAACCAGCAGGGTGTAGACGACCCGGTAGGGAAGCACGGCCCTTTCACCAAACAGGTAGTAGGCCGAACGGTCACCGTAATATGACCATGCGATGATGGTTGAATAGGCGAACAGGGTCAGGCCGATACCGACTACCATGCCGCCGGCATCGCCGATGGTGTTGCTGAAGGCATAGGCGGTCAGGGCGGCACCCATCAGTGCATCGCCGCTTTCCTGCCAGGCGCCCGTGACCACAATCACGAGGCCGGTGAGGGTACAGATCACCAGGGTATCGATGAAGGGTTCCATCATGGCGACCAGTCCTTCGCGTACCGGTTCATTGGTGCGTGCCGCGGCATGCGCCATGGGTGAGGAACCGAGTCCGGCTTCATTGGAGAACAGGCCGCGGGCAACACCCCAGCGTATGGCCTCGCCGACAGCCGCACCACCCACGGACCACGGGTTCAGTGCCATGTCGAAGATCAGTGCAAAGGCCGACGGAATCTCGCTGGCATGATTGAGCAAAACAATCAGCGCGGCGCTGATGTAGATGATGGCCATGAAGGGCACGATGGTGCTGGCAACACGCGCGATACGCCTGACGCCACCGAGGATGACCATGCCGACCAGGGTTGCCAGGATGACACCCCCCAGCCACTTGTATTCATCCAGCGCGGGAAACACATAGCCAAGACCGTCCATGACCGAGTTGGCCTGCACCATGTTGCCGATACCGAAGGAAGCGACCAGGGCAAAGATGGCAAACAGGCTCGCCGTGCGTTTCATGTTGAGGCCATGCAGCAGGGTGTACATGGGGCCACCGGCCACCTCGCCATCCGGTGAAATCTGGCGGAATTTCAGTGCCAGTGTGCATTCGGTGAATTTGGTCGCCATGCCAAAGAAGGCCGTCACCCACATCCAGAACAGGGCGCCCGGCCCGCCCAGGGTGATGGCTGTTGCGACGCCGGCGATATTGCCGGTACCGATGGTGGCTGACAGGGCCGTTGACAGGGCCTGGAAGTGCGAGACTTCACCGCTGTCACTGTGACAGCTGTATTTTCCCGATATAAGGCTGACGGCATGACCAAAACCGCGCACCTGTATCAGGCCCATGCGTATCGTCAGGTAAAGCCCGGTACCCAGTAACAGCAGCAGGGTCAGCGGGCTTCCCCACAGCAGGCCGGACAGCTCGCCGCTCCACTCCGTCAGTTGCGCGAAAAGGTCCATCAGTGCATCTCCCTGGTCGGGTATTTCAGCGTGAGGATGTTGCCTTGCTGACTGAAGTCCAGGTGGCGGAGAAAGCTCATGCCCAGTAATACCGCACCGCTGCTGTCGTTGGGATTGATACTGGCGCGTACCGGTCCCAGTTGCAGCGGACCGAGCTGGATGGCATCGACCGTGGTCTGCCACGCGGTAATAACACCATTGGCAGTTTGGTAGGTCATTGCACGGCCGCGTTCCAGCCCCAGTTTTTCAGCAATCGATGCGGGTATGGAAACATCGCTTGCACCGGTGTCGAGCATGAATTCAACGGCCTGGCCGTTAATCAGGCCGCTGGCAACATAATGACCGTGACGGTTGCGTTGCAGCCGGACTTCCGGGGGGCCGTCGCTCGTTACCGTGGCCAGCTGGCGATTGGGGTTGTTTTGCCTGTCGAGGCGGTCATTAAAAAAAACCGTCAGTAACAGCAGCAGTATCACCCAGGCGGCAATGACCATACCCCTGCCAAGGGTGCGCGTTGAATCCGCTGCTCGGTCGGGCTTGTTCATGCAGGTCAATATACCACTGCCAGCCCGCGTCACTCCACAGTGAAGGCGTGCTGCAGCCGGCGTCATCCATAAACACAAGGTACCCGGCATTGCTGACCGGATTGTGCGCAATGCTGCAGGGTCCCAGCGCGACCTGCTGTGCCGGTAATTCGTTGTCATACGCAACGGCTGCGCGGCCGCCGCCGACCCGGTCCTGTGCCAGCAGCAGTTCGTTGAGGAGTGCCGCCGAACTCACAAGGGCAGTAACTCGGGCGGGTTGCAGCGGTCAAGAATCAGCAGGTGATGTTCCGGTACCGGCTGCCAGAAGCTGTCTTCGGAGAAACGTTCGGAAGCAATCAGTTGTCCGCCGGGAAACTGTTCGTCATCGGTGCTGTAATAGAGCGATGCGCACTCATGGTTAAATCCATGCCGGCTTGCATACAGCCGGTCGCCGTCGCTGACAATAATATTCAGCAGTGATTCCGTGTCTGCAAGCGGTACGGCCAGCCATTCAAACAGGCGCAGCAGCGCTTCTGCAAGGTCGAGGCCTTCATTGTCCAAAAGGACCTGGCGCAGGCAGGCAAACAGGTATTCGGAGTCCGTGTTGCCGTGGATGTCCGCACAGATTGCGGGCGCAAGCAGCGGCATGATTTCCGGCAGCACCTGTACATGAAAGTCGCGGATGAAGCCATTGTGAATGAAGACGCGCTCGTCATCACAGAACGGTGCCGTGTTGTACTGGTGGACCGGGTTGCCAGCCGTGGCGCTGCGTACCTCGGCAAGCCACAGGGAGTTGGTCAGCGTGCGCGCGAGCGCCGGCAGGTTGCTGTCGGACCAGATGGGCAGGATGCTGGTATAGGTCGAGGGCACGCCTTCCTGGCTGAACCAGCCAAAACCGTAACCGTCGGCATTGAACTTTGCGTATTTCAGTTCCCGTGGCTCCCATGACTGTTTATAGAGACTGTGGTCGGGATCCAGCAGAAACTGCTGCAGGGTGATGTCAGGTCCGATGTAGGCGGCGAGTCGGCACATGGTCCTTGTCAGCGTACTGGTACGTTAGCGAAGCAGATATTCAAGCAAGGCCTTCTGGGCATGCAGGCGATTCTCTGCCTCATCCCAGACAACACTTTGCGGTCCGTCAATGACACCGGCAGTCACTTCCTCTCCGCGGTGCGCCGGCAGACAGTGCATGAACAGTGCGTCGCTGGCAGCGGCCCGCATGATGCGATCATCGACCTGGTAGCCGGCGAAGGCACGCTCGCGTTTTGCCTGTTCCTCTTCCTGTCCCATACTGGCCCAGACATCGGTGACCACCAGGTCGGCGTTGCGGGCCGCGTCGAGGGGCTCGCGGATGATGACCGCGCTGGCGCCGGCGGCCTGCAGGATGCCGGGCTCCGGGTCGTATCCCGCCGGACAGGCAATGTTCAGTGTAAAGCCGTATTGACGTGCCGCGTTGATATAGGAATGGCACATGTTGTTACCGTCACCGACCCAGGCAACGGTCTTGCCGCGGATGTCACCGCGGTGTTCAAAGTAGGTCTGCATGTCCGCCAGCAACTGGCAGGGGTGATACAGGTCGGTCAGCGCATTGATGACGGGTACCTGGGAGTGTGCGGAAAAGCGCTCGATTTTCTCATGTTCAAAGGTCCTGATCATGATGACATCGGCCATTCGAGACAGCACGCGCGCAGAATCCTCGACGGTTTCGCCGCGCCCCAACTGGGTGTCGCGCGGCGACAGGAAGATGGCATGACCGCCGAGTTGTGCCATGCCGGCCTCGAATGACATGCGCGTCCGGGTCGAGGATTTTTCGAACACCATGGCCAGTATTTTGTGCTTCAGCGTTTCATGCAGGGTGCCGGATTTTTGCAGTTCCTTGAGTTCAATCGCACGTGTAACCAAACTCCGGAGTGTTTCCGGTTGCAGGTCAAGCAGTGTAAGAAAATTCTGGTGGCTCATGACTTACCCGGTGAGGAATTCGCGTATCAGGTCACTGACCTGTTCAATAATGATATCAGCCTGTTTGACCGTGGTGATCAGGGGCGGCAGCAGGCGTATGACGCGTTCCGCCGTGACATTGATCAGCAGGCCCTGTTCCATGGCCCTGCCGACCAGTTCAGCACAGGGTCGATCCAGTTCGATGCCGATCATCAGGCCGCGGCCACGGATGGCGGTCACCCCCTCGAGCCCGGACAGGGCGGCCGCGAAGCCGGCGAGTATATGCGTACCGAGTGCGGCGGCATGGGTGACGAGTTGTTCCTCTTTCAGGACCTCCAGCACGGCGATGGCCGCGCGGCACGCCAGCGGGTTGCCGCCGAAGGTGCTGCCATGGGTGCCCGGTTGCATCATTGCGGCCGCCTGACCCCTGGCGAGGCAGGCCCCGATGGGAACACCGTTCCCCAGCGCCTTCGCCAGCGTGGCGACATCGGGCAGGACCTCGCTATGCTGCCAGGCAAACCACTTTCCGGTGCGGCCCATGCCCGACTGGATTTCATCGAGCATCATCAGCCAGTGGTTGTCATCACACAGACGGCGGATGCCCGGCAGGTAACCGTCATCCGGTATATTGATGCCACCCTCACCCTGTATCGGTTCAACCAGTACCGCAACCACATTGTTGCTGTTTGCGGCCACGGTGCGGATGGCGTCCAGGTCATTGTAGGGTACGCGGATAAATCCCTGCACCAGTGGTTCAAAGCCGGCCTGCACCCTGCGATTGCCGGTGGCCGTCAGGGTCGCCAGCGTGCGGCCGTGGAAGCTTTTTTCCATGACGATAATGGCCGGGTTATCGATCCCGCGGCTGTGGCCATAGAGGCGTGCAATCTTGATGGCCGCTTCATTGGCTTCTGCACCGGAGTTGGAAAAAAACACCCGCTGCATGGCGGATAGCTCGCACAACGCATCCGCCAGTTGATCCTGCAACGCGATGCCGTACAGGTTGGAGGTATGCACCAGCACGCCGGCCTGCTCGGCAATCGCCTGCGTCACGGCAGGGTGGGTGTGACCGAGGCCGCAGACGGCGATGCCGCTCAATGCATCGAGGTATTGTCTGTTCTCGCTGTCCCATAACCAGATACCTTCACCCCGTTCAAACTGGACCGGAAGGCGGTTGTAGGTCGACATAAGGTGATCTGCCATTTTCACTTTGTCCAAAATAGAAAAGGCAGTCCGTTTCAGACTGCCAGCCTTGGTTAACCCTGATTTTATCGCCACTTGCCCGAAAAGCGCAAACCCGGCCA
>JBATFE010000420.1:0-9282 GCA_049664445.1 Gammaproteobacteria bacterium | reverse complement strand
CAAGATTTCCACACAAACCGCAACCCGCAAAAGAGATTTATACCTGACTAATGATGGCGCGCTTCGGATTGGAGCAGGGTGGTGTAGGCTATTGCAACAAGCTTCCTGATTACCACCGAACTTCAGCCATCTAATCTATCCAGCCTGGTCACTTTACGCTAATACTAAAACTCGAACATCCAATCCAGGTCACGGTTCCATGCTATACGCACAGGGGAAAGTTTTCGCGCCATTTCACGCCATCAACTGGTCACATTGTGCCATTAAGAGACAAAAGAATACTGTTTGCCGGCGGACTGTTACCAGCCCTCAGATACCCGCATCTGCGGCTCCTCTGCGCTGCGGCAGGCCACTGTCATCATGGCGCACAGCGTCAGCTGCAATGCTGTAGATATGATCTGAAACCATGCACACCGATAGCGGTTGCGAATCCTGCAACAGACCCTGAAAGCGGTTGACACGCCGAACCAGTTCCTCCAATGAAATCCCGGGATAACGGTGTCTATGAAAGGCGGGGCTGTTTCTCGAGCCCGGGGTACGTGAATTTATCGCCTTTTTCACGCGCCGTTTGGTGGCACGGTACCAGCCGCGTGCCCGTTGGGTAAATGCGGGTCGTGATGGTCCTGCACCTTGTGCCAGGGCGGCATCAAGCACCGAAATAATACGTTCCGAGGCGAGCGGGCCATTGCGTGCCTCCAGGTATCCATCCATGATTGCACACCGTGCATCACCATCCGCCGGGCCGATTTCACCGCTCAGAATCCGTCGTATATAACTCGCAAGTTCATCGAAGCTGCGGCATTCGTAGCCGAGATCATTAGGCAGGCGGTTAATATCAATATCATGGTCTACAGGCAGGTAGGCAAGTGCGGGAACATCCAGCAGGTAAGCCTCGATACCCGTGGTACAGCCATTGTGAATGACAGCCCGACTGGCCAACAGCCAGATCACCACATTGCCCTCGTTAACCACCCTGATACCGGGATGTGCAGCCGCGATTTCGTGGTAGATCGACGGGTCTTCGACCGGATGGGGCCGCACCACGATGGTGTGATCAGGAAACGCCTTCGTGAGGCGCGGGATCATATCAAGAAATGCCTCCATGACCTGCTGACGATGCATGCGTAGCTGTTCTGCATATTCGCGTGGCATGCCCACGGCACCGCGGCCGATTTCCGCGTCCGGCCCACCCGATGCAGGGATAAAGAGATTCAACACCGGAACAAAGGCGTTGACCCAGCCAAAGTTGGTATTCACAAGAATAAAATCTCCGTATTCAGTGCGGCACGCCCGCACCTGCTCATCGAAATAGGGCCTTATTTCAGGCCGCAGCATATCGCCGCGCGGATTGCCGGTAATATCGACAGGTATATCAGGCAGCTGCGGGTACTGGTGAAAAAGTGCTGCATTATCCTTCCCCCACGCCAGCAGACGCGACACATAAGCAATGCTGGCGGGTGACAGACGGCGCGTGAAATACACCTCGGGCGGGTGATGAACAAGCGCCTCTTCATCCCAAACCATGATGTCGTGCCCCAGTTGCCGCAGGATCGAAAACATCTTGCGGCTGCGCGCGGTCATGCTTTTTGAAAGGTAGATAGCTGGTGGCAGTGCCGCTATCCGGGCATCGATATCGCCCCGATAGCCCAGAAAAACCTGATAGCCACGCCGCGCAGCAACACAGGCAAGTAACAACTTTGGATCGAGTTCCCGAACCTGATTTTCGACGGGAATGATGAGTGAGGGTTTGTCTGCAGTCATATATGGCTATCCACGGCCCCTGATGTGCCAGCAGAGCGGCTGGCACAAGCCTGGCTCGCAGCGTGGCTATCAGGGCCAGCTTGTCTTCATTGCCGTGAGGATCTGATGGTTCTGCTCCGCAGCGGTTGCGTTGAGTGTGGCCAGGTCAGGCGGACCCGGCCAGCCAGGGTCCATGAACGCCTGTCCGCAGAATGTCCGTGGCTCTGCATAGCGTGGAATGACATGGAAATGCACATCCGGATCCACCATCATCAACATCAGGTAGTTGATCCTGTCATAATTGAATGTCCGTCCAAGTACGCCTTCAATATGGCCGGTGATCGCCTGCAATTCGGCAAAGGCAGCGCCACTGATCATGGAGAAAGCAGTGGCGGGCTCCTTGCATATCAGTACCAGCGAGCCAAGCGTTACCTGCCCGGGGCGCAGCAATACTGCCCAGTGATCATACTCCCTGATCAGGGTACCCGGCGCACCGAATTTTTTCATTGTCGCATTCATGACGTCCGCCCGCGCTTTTACAAGTCCACCAGGCGTTATTCAATCACGCAGCGGTGCCTCCCGGCAATCTGCAACATCCCGGCTTCTGATTATTGCCGCTAAATTTTGTATCATGCACAAGACACCAGGCGACCCCGCTTATCTGGTGATGTAACCGTGTATCCGGAGTCCCAGCGTATGCCCCCCCCAGAAAAGCGCGACCATCCCGGTGAGCTGTTGGTGCTGCCGGTCCAGAATGCAAAGGACCTGGAGTGCTTCATCCGCGTACCGTGGTCTATCTACGAAGGCGATCCCTGCTGGATTCCGCCGCTGATAATTGAACGAAAAGAGCATCTGTCAGCCAAAAACCCCTATTTCAAACACGCAAAATGGCAGGCCTGGATTGCCTATAGAAATGACGAGCCGGTGGGTCGCATCAGCGCCCAGGTGGACCAGTTGCGCCTGGAAAGATATGACGACGGCACTGGCCTGTTCGGCTTTCTCGAGGCAGGCGACGACCCGGCTATTTTCCGGCTGCTGCTGGAGACGGCGTGCGACTGGCTCAGAGGGCAGGGGATGACACGGGTACAGGGTCCCTTCAACCTTTCGATCAATGACGAATGCGGCCTGCTGGTGGACGGCTTCGAAACACCTCCCTACTTTATGATGGGACACGCCCGACCCTATTATGCCGGCCGGCTGGAAGCGCTTGGCTACCGCAAGGCCATGGATCTGCTGGCCTATCGGCTGTCTACCGATTTCGTCGTTCCCAGGTCGATGAAGAAATTGACCGCAAAGAGTTACAAGCAAATTACTGTTTCACCCTTGAGGCGCAACCACCTGCAAGAGGATCTGGTCATACTTCGCGAGATTTTTAATGACGCCTGGGCAAATAACTGGGGCTACGTACCCTTTACCCGCGAAGAGTTTGATGAACTGGGGCGTAACCTGGCGCGGCTGGTGGATGAGGATTTCATCCAGATTGCTTCGGTCGACGGCAAACCTGCTGCCATGGTTGTGGCACTGCCCAACCTGAATGAGGCAGCCCGCGACCTCGATGGGCGCTTGCTGCCGCTGGGATGGCTTAAACTGTTGTGGCGCCTGAAGCGACACAAGCTGAAAACGGCCCGCGTCACGCTGATGGGTGTGCGTCAGGAATACCAGAACAGCACGCTGGGCATAACGTTGGCCTACACGGTGATGGACGCTATTCGATTACCAGTCACATCGCAGGGCGTCAACGAGGTGGAGATGTCATGGATCCTGGAGGACAACAGCAACATGCGCCACATTCTGGAGTCACTCGGTGGTGATCCCTACAAGCGTTACCGGATCTACCAAAAAGAACTCTGACTGGCCACTGTTGCTGGCTGAATTGCGGGCATGAGCCGATGCGAGACGTAACAACTACCGAGCATGCACAGCGAACCTGACACCACGCCCTTCAGTGCCGTCATCATGGCGGCGGACCGCAACCCGGATGATCCTGTTGCGAGGGCTGCTGCCGTCACCTGCAAGGCACTGGCCCCTGTTGCGGGTATGCCCATGGTGCTGCGGGTTCTGTATGCCCTGGAGGAGAGCGTGCAAGTTGGACCACGGTTGTTGTGCGGCCCGCCCAGGCCACTGCTCGAACAGGCCGGGGCGCTCAAGTCCGGGGTCGATGCAGGCCACTATGGCTGGACGGCCAACGGGGAGAGCCCGAGTGCCAGTGCCGCCGCCGCCATGGAGCAGATCCCGGAAGCACAACCGGTCTTGCTGACGACCGCTGACCATGCCCTTTTGAGCTGCCAGATTATCGATTATTTTTGCAGGGCGGCACGCGCTGCTGACGCCGACCTGGTGGTCGCGCTGGCCCCTCATGAGCTGGTCGCGACGGCCTATCCTGATATGCACAGGACGCGGCTGCATTTCAGCGACCGCGACTATTGCAGCTGTAACCTGTTCGCTTTCATGACGCCGCGCTCGCGCACCATTACCGGCCTCTGGCGCACGGTGGAGAGTCAGCGCAAGCATCCCTGGCGGGTGATTGGCATCCTCGGGTGGTGGCCGGTGTTGAAGTACCTGCTCGGACGCCTGTCGTTGCAGGAAGCGCTTGCAAGATTATCCGACAGGCTTGATATGAAGATTGGCGCTGTCATCATGCCGTTTGCTAATGCCGCCGTGGATGTGGACAGCGAGAACGACTGGCGCCTGGTCCAGCAGATAGTGGCAGCAAAACAAAAGCCCCGGGCAAGCTGATTGACCGGGGCCTGACTGTGTCGGAAATACTTTTGGACTAAATAGCCTGGACGTCGCCTTCTTCAATGGCCAGCCAGTCGGCGGCCATCTTCAATGCCTTGTCGAGGTCAACAGGATAGTCGAGCTCACCCCATTGCAGACCGTTGATGGACTGGCTCCAGACGTGTCCAGTGGATGCCAGCTGGTCGATCACGGACAGATACCACTGCTGCAGGGCTACCGGTGCGTACATGGCCCGATTTATCGCATCCCTGAACAACCCGCCGCCCTGCTCGCGGAACAACAGCATGCCGATGGACTCGCCGTCTACACTGTCGGCGTCAAGATCCTTGCCTATTCTCAGCAGGCGATTGCCATCCAGGCAAACCTTCATATCGTCGGAGTCATAACGCGATTTTTGATCTCTGGCGAGGGTGATGGGCTTCAGCGGTGAGTCCAGCAGGCGCATCACGACGGCAGGCTCGAACAGGGTGTCACCGTTGAGAAGTAAAAAATCTCCGCTCATCTCTTCCCTGGCCATCCACACAGTAGCCAGATTGTCGGACACATCGAAAAACGGGTTATAGATCGTCTTGATGCGTTTCTCACCATAACGCTGGTCGAGCAGCGACTGGACACGAACGGCGCCATAACCGACCACAACCGTGATATGGTTGACACCATTCTCGAGCAGGTGGTCGATCTGCCACTCGACAACGGTGCGACCCTCAATATCAAGCAGGCATTTAGGAATCTCGGCTGTCATCGGTAACAACCTTCTCCCATGCCCGGCACTCAGTATGATCGCTTTCATAATGCTTAATCTCTTTGTTCTGGCTGTAGGAAGAATCGTAATCAACGCGGCCAGTTTTCAGCGCAGGATTAGTGTGCAGGGGAATGGTCGTATAATTCCTGTCACCCTGCGCCAATCGCTTATCCTGCTCAGCCAGAACACCATCAATCGCGGCGTCAAACAGGGCTGTAAATCACAACTCGATGATCTTACATGCATAATCAGCAAATACAAGGCTGTTTTTAGAGTAAAGTACCAGCCGCTGGCAACCCGCCACGGCGAGCTGCCCGGCACCAGGGCTGCAGAGGATAGCATCCGACGGGTTGTTGACAGCTTCAGGCAGGCGCCCCCGGAGCCATGGTTTTTAGTGCACGAGCGACGCCTGTGATCATCAACCGCTATCTAATCCGTGAAATGGCCATGCCGCTGGTTACCGTTACCGCGATACTGGTTATCATCTTCCTGAGTTACAACGCGGTCCGCTACACGTCGGACGCGGCGGCTGGCCTGTTGCCGGCCGATACGGTCATCTACCTGACGCTGTTGAGGTCACTCATCGCCATAGAGGTGCTGTTGCCGGTTGCGCTTTATCTTTCCGTGGTGCTGGGGATGGGACGACTCTACAGCGATAACGAGATGGTGGTGCTGCAGGCCACGGGCATCAGTGAACTGCGGGTAGTGCGCAGCGTGCTGTGGCTGTCGCTGGCAGTGGCCATTGTTGTCGCCAGCCTGTCGCTGGCAGTCCGTCCCTGGGCCTATCAGAAAAGCTATCTCCTGAAGGCGGGGGCGGAGGCGGATTTCAACCTCGACAAGCTGGAAGCGGGGCAGTTCTACTCCGCCGAGGAGTCCGGCACCGTGATCTTTGTGAAAGGTATCAACAAACGGCAGAAGCGGCTCGAACAGGTGTACTTTTTCAGGATCAGGGAACGCAAGGTAGACATCATCAATGCGCGACAGGCCTGGCAGCCGGTGACAGACCCGTTTGAATCCCCTGAGCTGCAGTTCCTCGATGGTTCCCAGTACCAGGTCGATCTCGACGGTACCCTTGACCTGACCCTGAAGTTCAAGGAGTTGTCGATACTCCTCAAGCCTGATGACGAGTACCTGGAACGCTACAGGAGCAAGGCCGCCGGTACGCTACAACTTGTCGGTTCAGGCGAGCCTGACGATCTTGCCGAGTTACAGTGGCGACTGACCACACCCGTCACTACCCTGCTGCTTGGCGTTCTGGGTGTGCCGCTGAGTCGCAGTGCGCCACGCAGCGGACGCTATTCGAAGACCATCGTCGCCGCACTGGTGTTCGCCCTGTTTTACAGCCTCAATGTGATGGCGAAGACCTGGGTCGAACAGGGCGTGGTAGGTGTCATTCCCGGTGTCTGGTGGCCGCATGTACTGCTTGGGCTGCTGGTCATGGTGCTGCTGTTCTGGCCGGCATTGCGGCCAGTATTACGCTCAGAAACCAGATCATGATCCTGGATCGCTATATCGGGATGGTACTGGCGCGCAGTATCCTGCTGGTGGCGCTCGTACTGGTACCCTTGTTCATGCTGCTGGACCTGTTGCAGCAGCTGGATGATGTCGGTGTCGGAAACTACGGGCTGTCTGATGCCCTTGTTTATGAAGTCTTCATGATGCCTGGCTATCTGCTGAGTCTGGTGCCGTTTATCGCCCTGCTGGGTAGCAGCATCGCGCTTGGCGGCCTGGCACATACCAAGGAACTGACCGCAATGCGGGCCTGCGGCATCTCCATCGCGCGCATCGGACTGGCGACGCTCAGGTCCGGTGTCCTGTTTATGAGTGTGGTCATTATCATCATGGAGTGGATCGCCCCCCCGCTGCATCAGCAGGCGCTGAAACGGCAGTCGCTGGCACTGTCCGGGGTCGATGTCCTGATCGAGGAATATGGCTTCTGGATCCACAAGGACAACCGCTTTGTCAATGTTCGCAATATATACCAGGGAAATACGCCGGCAGATATCCACGTCTTTGAATTCGATCCGGAGAATCACCAGCTCAACCGTTATCTGCACGCGGACCGTGCCGAGACAGACAATCACAAACAGTGGTTGTACAAGGACCTGATTGTAAAGAACTACCAGCAGGGATCTGTCGAAACGCAGCACGAAGCCGGGCTGGCACGGGAGTCTTATCTTACAGAGAAACAGCTACAGGTTCTGGAACTGCCCATCAACAGCCTGCCGCCCTCCGACCTGTTTCAGTACCTTCAGTACCTGCGTGCCAGCGGTCAGATAACAGAAAGGTTCGAGCTGGTATTCTGGCAGAAAGTCACCCTGCCAATAATTGTCGTCGTCATGATGCTGTGCTCGTTACCCTTTGTTTTCGGTTCCATGCGTGTATCCAGCATGGGAAAGAGGATCGTCCTGGCCACCATCACCGGGCTCTCCTTTCAGTTGATCAGCCAGTTACTGGCCAACCTCGGTCTCATGCTGAACCTCAGCCCCCTGCTCATGGTGCTGTTGCCGATCGCTGTCATCCTGATGGTGGGCGCCGTATCGATGCGGCGCACTATCTAGTACCCTGCCTGCTGTTACAAAGTGGTCGAGTCCGGGATCATAGGCGCGCGCTTCTATCCCCAGCGCCCAGCCGCTAGCCGTGCGGCACACCCGGCAGAGGTTGTAGCGCGCCCTGCGCCCGGGCTTGTGTCCGATCGCAGAAGCCGAGGGCACGCCAATCACCGGGGTACGCTCGGCCGATGTGTCGAGCCAGCCCAGGGTTGCACGATGGGCATGTCCGTGCAGGACCAGTTCCACGCCGTGTCGTTCCAGGGTATCACGCAGGGCCCTGCTATCCGTGAGTCGCTTGCGCCATCCCAGGGTTTCTGCCAGCGGTGGATGATGAATGAGCAGCACCCTGAAGAGTCCGCGCTCCCCGGTCTCCGTCAGGATCCTGCCCAGTGCCTGCAGCTGGGTTTTCCCCAGGCGACCCGTGGCGAGCAAGGGTGCCGATGGCCTGGCCGACGACAGGCCGATGAAGGCAACAGGGTCACGGATACGCAGACTGGGAAACATGCCGGCAGGCGTAGTTGCCGGGACAT
Organism: Gammaproteobacteria bacterium; assembly: GCA_049664445.1. GTDB lineage: Bacteria > Pseudomonadota > Gammaproteobacteria > UBA9214 > UBA9214 > UBA9214. The sequence goes on along the minus strand of JBATFE010000420.1, from coordinate 979 downwards.
CGGACGCGAGGTAAGGCAACCAGTGGGCAAAGGTCTCTTCCCAGGGCGAACTGGCGTAGGTTTCGTGATTACCGGGAATGACGGTGAACTGTTCGGGTGGGCCAAGAGCGGCAAGCCAGCTGGCGACCTCCAGAAACTCGCCCGGCAAACCGAGATGCGTCAGGTCACCGGTGATCACGGTATGTTGCGGCCGGCACTGCTGCAGGTCGCGTACCAGGGCGGCCAGCACCTCGGCGCGGTGTTCCTCGCGGCGGTGAGACTTCCATGAGAGATAACCGAGCAGTCTTTTATTCAGCAGGTCGCGGCGCCTGACACCCTCCAGCGTGGAGAGGTGGGGGTCCGAGATATGGGCGAACAGATAGCCTTCTGTATCATTCACGGCGACCTGTTCATTGCGTCTTCCCTCGACCGGGGAGGGGGCGGCTGACTTTACGATGCTCACCGGTATACTATACGCCAATCCGTCACGACGACTGCCAAAGGGGTAACCCGGATAGACAATTTACCCCACACGAATTCTGCGCAACCATCGCTGCATGCCATGCCTTGCTACATTCATGTGTTTGATGAAACACCCGTTCAGCTCTGGGGTCTGTCTTCCTCGCAACGCATCAGGGGTGAGCTTGAGTGGGAATTATCCACCCTGAAGCGCAAGCTTCCAGGTCTCGACCCCAATCGATCGATTGAGTTCGTCGACGATCCGCAGCAACTGCCCGCGGATGCCGATGTGGTTCTGTTTCGGGGCGACTACCTGTATGACGTGCGTGTTATCACCAGTCTTGTTGCTGCTGCGGATACACTGTTACAGGTGGACGGGGACGGCAGCCGGGTACCGGTAGCGGCACACACCATGGCAGGGTCAGCGGCGCAGGTGATGGACCATATCAGAGGGAATCATCAGGAACTGCCGGTTGCGTTCGACATCGAAACCCCGGATACGCTTGTTCCGCAAACACACATCCGGCTGAAGAAGGCGCAC
>JBATFE010000419.1:0-4333 GCA_049664445.1 Gammaproteobacteria bacterium | reverse complement strand
CCGGTCAAAGCATCATGACGAACGACAAGCTGCGTGGCATCGTGCATTCCCTCGAGAGTGGCGCCCTGCAGGTGCAGGCACCGCTACAGCGCCTGGAACATGCCTGGCACCTGCCGGTTGCCTACCTCGTCATTCCCGTGTTCGCATTGTTCAACGCCGGTATCCCGCTGGACTTCGCCAGTATCGGGGACACCCTGACACACCCGGTTACCCTTGGTGTCTCGATGGGCCTGGTTGCCGGCAAGGTACTGGGTATCGCAGGTTTCAGCTGGTTGGCCATCAAGCTGGGAATCGGCCGATTACCGGCCGGTACCCGCTTTAACCAGATTATCGGTGTCTCGCTGCTTGGCGGCATCGGCTTCACCATGTCCATCTTTATTGCCGAGCTGGGATTCATACATCAACCGCAACTGTTGCTGATGGCAAAAACCGGCATTTTGTTTGCATCGCTGTTTGCCGGGGTGGCAGGATTTATCTGGTTATACCTTGCGGGCAGCAAGGACTGACCGTTTGTTACTGCCGTTGTCATCATCCGCCAGTGTGACCGAGAAACGCTACCTCACCCTGCCACTGCTGGCACTGGTCGTGGCAAACCTGGTGCCGGTCATCGGTGTGCTTTACCTGCACTGGGATGTCGGCGCCATTGTGATGCTCTACTGGACGGAAAACCTGGTCGCTGGCTTCTACAACCTGTTAAAGATGCTGCTCACCGGCGGCAAGTCGGCCCTCGGTACCATGCTGTTTTTCTGTCTGCACTACGGCGGCTTCTGTGCCATCCACGGCCTGTTCGTGCTGGAGCTGACACAGTTTGCCGGTGAGATCTCCACTGTGCTGCCTGTCGCCAGCTGGCCAGGGCCACTTGTCTTGATCCAGAAGACCCTCTACTTCGGACAACAGATACTCGCTGCCGCGCCACCGGAATTCAGCTGGGCCTGCATCGCCCTGCTGCTCAGCCACGGCGCTTCTTTCCTGCTGCTGTTCATCGGGCAACGGGAATACCTTCACACCAGTGTCGACGCGCTCATGGCCGCACCCTACAAACGCATTGCGGTGTTACACGTCGCCGTCATCATCGGCGGCTTCATGATCGTTGAACTGGGCCAGCCGCTGGGCCTGCTGCTGGCGCTGGTTGCACTCAAGATCGGCATGGATATCATGCTGCATAATCGCGCGCACCGTGCAATCTCTGCAGCAAGTGAACCGACAGCAGCAAACGGAAACACCCGGCCATGACAGAATACAACGGCACGCATGACCGGCACGGTCCCAATGTGCGTGTGCACCCGCCCATTATCTATGCCATCAGCATCCTCTCCGGCATCGGGCTGAACTACCTGTGGCCACTGACAATGCCGTTTGGCCTCCACGGCCGGTTGTACGGGGGCATCATAATTATCACTGCCAGCCTCATCGCCGCCTGGGCACTGTTGCATTTTCACAGGAACGACACCGATGTCCGCCCGGACAAACCGGACAGCGCGCTGATCACCTCCGGTCCCTACCGTTTCACACGCAATCCGCTCTACATGGTGCTGACGCTGGCACAGATTACGGCCGCCATCTGGCTGGATAACCTGTGGATACTGTTGCTGGTGATTGCATCGGTCATTGTGATTACCCGCTATGCCATTACCCGCGAGGAACTCTACCTGGAACAACTGTTTGGTCATGAATACCTCAAGTACAAGCAACGCGTTCGGCGCTGGTTTTGACAACGGGATTTTTCACACGTCTGTTCAGCAAGAGGCCGGCAACGCCCTCGCCGGTCGAGCAGGTCTCGAAGATACTCGAGCACTTTGCTACCGCCACCAGCATGGGTATCGACCGTGAAGACCTGGCACGCTATCCCGCCAAACAACGCCAGGTGATGGCCTTTCACTTCGGCGCCATAGAATACCTCGCCCGTGAATTCCAGCTGGATGAAACACAGACGCTGGGCGTGTTTGTGGTGTTTCTCGACAGCTACTTCATCATGCCCATTACCGAGACCGGCAGTATCAGCGAACGCGTCCAGGGATTTTACGACAAGCCGCAGGAGCGCGAATACCTCGAGGCCGGTGCCGATGTCTGCCGTCGCTGGCATCAACTGAACGATCGCCGTGCACCGCTGCAACTGGGTGACATGCTGGCAGCGCCTTGAGCCGCTCCACCCTCAAGGCGCTGCTGCACGAGATCCATGCCTGCCACATTTGTGAAGCACACCTGCCACTGGGTCCCAACCCGGTACTGCGCGCCAGCAGCACGGCACGTATCCTGATCGTCGGACAGGCACCCGGAACCCGGGTGCACGCAACCGGCATCCCCTGGAATGACCCCAGCGGTGATCGCCTGCGGGACTGGATGCAGCTCGACCGTGAACGCTTCTACGACGAGCAGACCATCGCTATTGTGCCGATGGGGTTCTGTTACCCGGGCAAGGGAAAATCGGGTGACCTGCCGCCGCGACCGGAGTGCGCGGCGCACTGGCATGACAAACTGCTGGCCGAGATGCCCGCCATCGAGCTGGCCATCCTGGTCGGCAAGTACGCACAGAACCACTACCTCGCCAGCCGGCGCGAATCGCTGGCCGACACGGTGCGCCGCTGGCAGGCGCAGCCACCCGGTTTTTTCCCGCTGCCGCACCCCTCGCCGCGCAACCTGCGCTGGTTTCGCGAGCATCCCTGGTTCGAGGACGAGGTCCTGCCGGCATTGCAGCGCCGCCTTGCGCAAATCCTGCAATAAGAATCATTCGCGCCTGCAAGCTGCAGTTGTACCTTGCAGCTGCATCATCTGTGAAATATCCCTGATATCATGGGCCTGAGGGCCGCCTGGCGGGAGCGCGGACCATCCGAGTCTGGTAACATTCCGTCTGGTTCAAGCCCATGCCCAAGTCAACTTACCCACTACTCAGCCGCATTGATTCACCCGCAGACCTGCGTGGACTGGCGGATGAGCAACTTGTGCAACTGGCCGATGAATTACGGGAATTTCTGATCGAATCGGTCTCCAGTACCGGTGGCCACCTGTCTGCCGGACTGGGCGTGGTTGAGTTGACCATTGCACTGCACAAGGTGTTCAACACGCCGCATGACAGGCTGGTCTGGGATATCGGACACCAGGCCTATCCTCACAAGATCCTTACCGGCCGCCGCGAGGCCATGGGCAGCCTGCGCTGCCGCGATGGACTGAGTGGCTTCCTCAGCCGCGAGGAAAGTGAATACGACACCTTTGGCGCGGGGCACTCCAGCACCTCCATCAGTGCCGCGCTGGGGATGGCGGTGGTGGCTTCGATGGAAAACTCCGAGCGGCAAACAGTCGCCGTTATCGGCGATGGCGCGATGACCGCCGGCATGGCCTACGAGGCGCTCAACAATGCCGGCGACCTGCACAGCGATCTGCTGGTGATCCTCAACGACAACGAGATGTCGATTTCCCGCAACACCGGTGCCATGCACAATTACCTGGCGCGCATCCTCTCGGGCAGCTTCTACACCGGGGTCCGTGAACGCAGTAAAAGCATCCTCAACCACCTGCCCGGCACCCGGAAATTCGTGCGCCGCTGGGAGGAACATGTCAAGGGCATGATCATGCCCGGTACGCTGTTCGAGGAACTGGGCTTCAATTACATCGGACCGATCGACGGGCACGATATCCCCACACTGCTGAAGACACTGCACAACCTGCAGGGACTCAAGGGTCGCCGCTTCCTGCATGTGGTCACGCAGAAAGGCAAGGGCTATCACCCGGCCGAAGCAGATCCCTGCAATTTCCATGGCGTCGCACCCTTTGACCGGAAGACCGGAAAACAGGAAAAAAAGCCCGCCGTCATGACCTATACCCGGGTGTTCGGCGAGTGGCTCTGCGACATGGCTCGGGCCGACAGCAAACTCGCAGGCATCACCCCCGCAATGCGCGAGGGTTCGGGACTGGTGCAATTCTCGGAACAGTTCCCGCAACGCTATTTCGATGTCGGTATTGCCGAGCAGCATGCCGTCACCTTCGCCGCCGGCATGGCCTGTGAAGGCATGAAGCCGGTGGTCGCCATTTATTCGACTTTTCTGCAGCGCGCCTATGACCAGCTCATCCATGATGTTGCACTGCAGAATCTGGATGTCACCTTTGCCATTGACCGTGCCGGCCTGGTCGGTGCTGACGGTGCGACCCATGCCGGGGTGTTTGACCTGAGTTTCCTGCGCTGTATACCCAACATGGTGGTGATGGCGCCCGCCGATGAAAACGAGTGTCGCCAGATGCTGACTACGGCCTATCAATACGACGGGCCAGCCGCGGTACGCTACCCGCGTGGTACCGGACCCGGCGTCACCCCGGCAAAGACACTGCTGCCACTGCCAGT
>JBATFE010000418.1:0-1661 GCA_049664445.1 Gammaproteobacteria bacterium | reverse complement strand
ATCAGCCCGACAAACACACTTGGAATAGCCATCTCAAACCTCCTGATTGTGCGGTTGAACCTTCAACACCAGGCCATCAATGGCAACCACATCTACCTTGTCGCCACGCCTTAACGGTATTGCCGACTCTGCCCGCCACACTTCACCATGAATACGGATATGCCCCGTGCCCTCGAAATCGCCGAGTACCTCGCCGCTGGCATGCAGCATTTCTTCCCGGCCACTGACCACCGGTCGCTCGCGGGCCTTGATAGCGGCGCCGACGATAAACAGAAAAAAACCGGCTGTTATAAAGGACAGTGCAAAGATCAGCGGCAGTGACACCGCATAGCCCGCGCCCTCCTTGTCAAACAGGATGACAGAGCCGATGACAAACGCAATCACGCCGCCGAAACCCAGCGCCCCGAAACTCGGGACGAAGGCTTCCGCCAGCATGAAGATGATGCCGAGCGACAGCAGTGCCAGGCCGGCGTAGTTCACCGGCAGGACCTGGAAAGCATACAGTGCCAGCAACAGGCTGATGGCGCCGGCCACGCCCGGCAGGACATACCCCGGGTTGGCAAATTCGAAGAACAGCCCGTAAATGCCGATCAGCATCAGAATGTAGGCAATGTTCGGATCGGTTATCACCGCCAGCAGACGGTTGCGCCAGTCCGGTTCGACCACAAGCAGCGACAGGCCCGTTACGTCCAGCACCTGCTCGACCCCGGCAACCGTCAGCGTGCGTCCCTGTGCCTGCTCCAGCAGATCGCGGATATCGACGGCAACGATGTCAATGACACCCTGTGCAAGTGCTTCCTCCGCCGGCAGGCTGGCGGCCTCGCGTACGGCGAGTTCTGCCCATTCGACATTGCGTCCACGCATCTGCGCCAGGCCGCGCAGATAGGCAACGGCATCGTTGATACGCTTGCGCTCCATGGCATCCTTGCTGTCAGCCGGTTTTTTCTCCCCGCTGTCGTCCTTTTCCTTTTTCAGCAGGTCATCGGTATCCGGGATGCCGCCGATCTCCACCGGCGTGGCCGCACCCTGGTTGGTACCGGGGGCCATCACTGCGAGATGGCTGGCATAGAGAATGTAGGTCCCGGCGCTGGCGGCGCGTGCACCACTCGGGTAGACGAAACTGGCCACCGGCACGCTGGATACCAGGATTTCCTGGATAATGTCACGCATGGACGTATCCAGCCCGCCCGGCGTATCCATGCGCAGAATGACCAGCGCGGCACCCAGATTACGCGCCTGCTCCAGGCCGCGGTCAATATAGTCCACCGTCGCCGGGCCGATGGCGCCGTCAATATCCAGTACCACGGCAACCCGCTCGTTGGCGAACGGGTACCAGGCCGGTGCCACGGCAAGCATCACCAGCAGGGCCACCCATGGAAAACGGGCCTGTAATTTTTTATACATGGTCCCCATACATTAGCACATGCCAACGCCGACACCACGCAAACACGGCCGTGTCCTGCCTGATCGCGGCACATCGGCTACACTTAACACTGGATGCAAACGGCAGAGGATGGCAGGACTATGAAGGTATTCAGGCAGGCTCTATTCACGGGTAGCGTTATGCTGCTGGCGCTGGTGTGTGCGGCAGCGGCAGATGAGTATGCGCAGGCGCGTCAAAACCTTGTTGAAGAAATCCAGCAGGATGTACGCGAAACCAG
>JBATFE010000417.1:0-2925 GCA_049664445.1 Gammaproteobacteria bacterium | reverse complement strand
AATCAGCACTCATTAAAAGAATCGGTATTGCCTTACTGGCGGGTAGTACGCTGTTGACGGTATCCACGGCCAGCGCCTATCAGGCAGGTGACTGGATCGTCCGGGCCGGTGCGGCCGGTGTTTATCCGACCGGTGACGGGAAAATCAAGGGAATTCCGGATTCCAAGGTCGAGGCAGACAGTGCCTGGAGCCTTGGCATCAACGGTACCTACATGGCGACCAACAATATCGGTATCGGACTGCTGGGTGCCTGGCCGTTCAAGCATGATATCGACTGTAAGGATAGCATCTCGGCCTTCGGAACCTGCGCTGATACCAAGCATTTGCCACCAACATTGACCGTGCAGTGGCACTTTGATACCGGCAGCAAGTTCCACCCGTTCGTCGGTGTGGGCGTGAATTACACCTATTTCTTCGATACAAATACCAAGGGTGACCTCAAGAACGCCGGTGGCAAGCTCGATCTGGACAACTCCTGGGGCCTGGCCGGTGAGATTGGTCTTGACTACGAGCTGGCCAATGACTGGCTGATCGGTGGGCAGGTTTACTACATCGATATCGACACCGACGCAACATTAAAACTTCCGGGCTTTAAAAGTACATCCAGTGTCAGTATCGACCCGTGGGTGTACATGATCAGCGTCGGCAAGAAATTCTGATAGCGCATTTTATTACATACGAACCATGAGCTAGTGTATTGACCCGCCAGTCTGCAGGAATGAGACTGGCGGGTCACTGACCATCAGCAAGAGAGTAAAGGGGAGAACACCAATGGTGCTACAACACGTCTGGGGCCTGTTTACCAATCCAAAGCGTGAATGGGAAGCCATTCGCGATGATGAATGCACCATAGGCAAGTGCTATGCAGTACACGTCCTGATCCTTGCGGCCATCCCCGCCATTTCCGGGTTCATCGGTACCACCCAGTTCGGCTGGCAGATCGGTGCCGGAGATCCCATCAAGCTGACCCTCGAGAGCGCGACACTGATTGCCGTGCTCTACTATCTCGCCATGCTGGTAGGTGTTTTCTCGATTGGCTGGATGATCCACTGGATGGGCAATACCTACGGCGCGGATGTGCCGCTGTCGCAATGCGTGGTGCTGGCCGCCTATACCGCCACGCCGCTGTTCCTCATCGGCCTGATGGAACTCTACCCGGTGTTGTGGATCAACATGGTGGTCGGTATTCCGGCACTGGCCTACACGGTGTATCTGCTCTACACCGGCGTCCCCGTCATGATGGGTATTTCCGAAGACCGTGGATTCCTGTTCTCCAGTGCCGTGCTGGCGGTCGGCCTGGTGGCCTTTGTCTCGTTGCTGGCGATAACCGCGATTCTCTGGGGTATGGGTCTGGAACCGGAGTTCACGCGCTAGCGCAACAGCATCATAGAATGTTAGTATTTTCTAAATTTATTATTTACTTTCAGTGTAACCTACTGTTTTAGCTGTATAAGTCACTGTTAGAAGCAACAAATAAGGAGTGCGGCATGGCAGATCAGTCAACCTACAACTACACGGTGGTCAGACAGTTTTCAATCATGACCATAGTCTGGGGCATCGTCGGCATGCTGGTTGGTGTCATTATCGCGGCCCAGCTGGCATGGCCCGCGCTGAACTTTGATATCCCCTGGCTGACCTTTGGTCGCCTGCGGCCATTGCATACCAATGCTGTGATTTTCGCCTTTGGTGGCTCGGCGCTGTTTGCGACGTCCTACTACGTGGTGCAGCGTACCTGTCATGTGCGGCTATTGAGTGACAAGCTGGCCGCGTTTACCTTCTGGGGCTGGCAGCTGATCATTGTGCTGGCCGCCATCACACTGCCGCTTGGCCTCACCCAGAGCAAGGAGTATGCAGAGCTTATCTGGCCGATCGATATCCTGATTGCGCTGGTCTGGGTTACCTACGCGGTGGTGTTTTTCGGCACCATCATGAAACGCCGTGTGCAGCACATCTACGTGGCCAACTGGTTCTTTGGCGCCTTTATTATCACCGTTGCCGTGCTGCATATCTTTAACAGTGCGGCCGTACCCACGAGCCTGTTGCACTCCTATTCGGCCTATTCCGGTGTACAGGATGCCATGGTGCAGTGGTGGTACGGACACAACGCGGTGGGCTTCTTTCTGACGGCCGGCTTCCTCGGCATGATGTACTACTTCGTGCCAAAACAGGCCAATCGCCCGGTGTACTCCTACCGCCTCTCGGTGGTGCATTTCTGGGCACTGATCTTTACCTACATCTGGGCAGGCCCGCATCACCTGCATTACACGGCATTACCGGACTGGGCGCAGTCACTGGGTATGGTCATGTCACTGATCCTGCTGGCGCCGTCCTGGGGCGGCATGATCAACGGCATCATGACACTTTCCGGGGCCTGGGAGAAACTGCGTACCGATCCCGTGTTGCGACTGCTGATTGTTTCCATCTCCTTCTACGGCATGTCGACCTTCGAAGGTCCGATGATGTCCATCAAGACCGTGAATGCGCTGTCCCATTACACCGACTGGACCATCGGTCATGTGCATTCCGGTGCACTCGGCTGGGTGGCGCTGATTTCCATGGGCAGCCTTTACTACCTCATCCCGCGTCTCTTCGATCGCCAGCTGTACAGCCTGAAGCTGGTCGAGGTGCACTTCTGGACAGCGACCATCGGTATCGTGCTGTATATCGCCTCCATGTGGGTGGCAGGCATCATGCAGGGCCTGATGTGGCGCGCGACCAATAGCGATGGCACGCTGACCTACAGCTTTGTCGAGTCGGTGCAGGCCATGCATCCGTACTATATTGTGCGCTTCCTGGGCGGTACATTCTTCCTCGTGGGCGCCCTGGTGATGGCCTGGAATATCTGGAAGACCATCGCGGGCGCCAAACCGGCCACCGGCACTATCCCGGCCCCCGCCGCAGCGCATTAAGGAGACAGGATATGGC
>JBATFE010000416.1:0-7317 GCA_049664445.1 Gammaproteobacteria bacterium | reverse complement strand
GATGGACACATCGCGGCGCGTGCAAGGGTTGATGCTAAAGGTATCCGGGAGAGACCGTTGGCGAGTGGCGATATCCTCTATGTATACGGTAACTCAGGCAAGCTGTCGGCGTTTGCCCTGCCCGGTGTGTAATAGACAAGGCTGTCGGGCCGCTTGCCCGATGACCCTGTCCGCCCCCTTGTCCTGCGTATTTTTCAAAGCCCCATGTTACCGGTAATCGCCCTCGTTGGCCGTCCAAATGTTGGCAAGTCAACCTTGTTTAACCGCATGACGCGGACGCGCGATGCGCTGGTTGCCGATGTGCCGGGACTGACGCGTGACCGCAAGTACGGCGATGGCCGGGTGGGTGAGCGGCCGTTTATTGTGATCGATACCGGCGGTCTGAGCGGTGAGTCCGATGACCTCGATGGCTTGATGGCGCAACAGGCCTGGCAGGCGATCGAGGAAGCGGATCTGCTGTTTTTCCTGGTCGATGCACGCGAGGGTCTGAACGCCGGTGACGAGGCCATCGCCACGGCGCTGCGGCGTACCGGCAAACCGCTGCTGCTGGTGATCAACAAAACCGATGGCATCGATGCGGACAGCGCCATGACGGATTTTTATACGCTGGGTCTCGGTGAGATGCATCCGATTGCAGCCGCGCACGGGCGCGGTGTGGCAACGCTCATGGAGCATGCCATGGCGCAGCTGCCGGAGTCGGTAGAGGAACCCGGCGAGGCAGGGGACGACGACAGCATCCGCGTCGCCGTGGTTGGCCGGCCCAATGTCGGCAAGTCCACATTGATAAACCGTATCCTTGGCGAGGAACGGGTACTGGCCTTTGATCGGCCGGGCACCACGCGTGACAGCATCTTTATCCCCCTTGTACGCGACGATGTCGCCTACACGTTGATCGATACCGCCGGTGTGCGCCGCCGCGCGCGGGTGCAGGAGGTTATAGAAAAATTCAGCGTAATAAAAACCCTGCAGGCAATCGATGCGGCACATGTGGTGATACTGGTGCTGGATGCACAGCAGGAGATCAGTGAACAGGATGCCAGTCTCGCCGGCTACATTGCGGAAAAGGGGCGGGCGCTGATCGTGGCGGTGAATAAATGGGACGGGCTGGACGCGCATGAGCGCAACCGGATTGCGGATCAACTGGACCGCCGGCTGCCGTTCCTTGGTTTTGCCGCCACGCGTTTCATTTCAGCGTTGCATGGTTCCGGAGTGGGTGAGCTGTTCCCGTATATTCAAAAGGCCTATGCCTCGGCCATGTGCGAGATGGCGACACCGGGGTTAACCGACATCCTGGAACGTGCGGTGCAGGAACATCAGCCGCCGCTGGTGCGCGGGCGTCGTATCAAGCTGCGTTATGCCCACCAGGGTGGCCGTAATCCACCCGTAATCGTGATCCACGGTAACCAGACGGAACGCGTGCCGGCGACCTATAAACGTTACCTGGTCAATGCCTTCCGCGAGGCGCTGAAATTAACAGGCACCCCGATTAGGATCGAGTTCAAGACCGGCGATAATCCCTTCAAGGGCCGCAGGAACAAACTCACCGGGCGGCAGCACAAGCGCAAACAGCGACTCATGCGGCATGTGAAAAAGCACTAGCACCAGGCCACTCCTACAGGCTGTCATTGCGGCTGCGTTGCCGGTTCTTGTTGCGCAGTTTAATGGCCTGGTTTGCCGCATTGTTGCAGGCCGCGTCATCACCCATGTGGGCCTGACCGCGTTGCCTGGCCAGTTCCATCTGTTTCTGCCGTTCCCGGAAGCGCATCTTTTGTGACTTGGTCAGCTTGTCGTAACAGTGGGGGCAACTGACACCCTGTTGGAACCTGTCGCTGGCCTTGTCGTCCCGTGTAATGGGCATGCGGCAGGCGTTGCATTGATCGTAGCTGCCTTTCTCGAGGCGGTGATTGACCGTGACGCGTTCGTCGAAAACAAAACATTCACCTTCCCAGAGGGACTCCTGTTGCGGGGTTTCCTCCAGGTACTTGAGGATGCCGCCCTTGAGGTGGTACACCTCGTCAAAACCCTGCGTCTTCATATAGGCGGTCGACTTCTCGCAGCGAATGCCGCCGGTACAGAACATGGCGATTTTGCGGTGCTTTTCAGGATCAAGGTGCTCGTGCACGTAACGCGGTAACTCGCGGAACGAGACGGTTTGCGGGTTGACGGCATTCCTGAAGGTGCCGACCTGGTACTCGTAATCGTTGCGGGTGTCCACCAGCAGCACATCGGGATCACTGAGCAGCCGGTTCCACTGCGTCGGGTCGAGATAGGTGCCGACGGTGTGGCGGGGGTCAATGCCGGGAACCCCTAGGGTGACAATCTCTTTCTTGATTTTGACCTTGGCCCGCTTGAAGGGCAGGGTATCGGTAAACGACTCCTTGCAGTCAAGATCCGCCAGTCGCGAATCCTGCCGTAACCAGTGCAGCAGGGCATCGATGCCCTGGCGCGAGGCGGCCACGGTACCGTTTATACCTTCATCCGCCAGTATCAGTGTGCCGCGGACATGGTGTTCCAGCATGACCTGTCGCAGCGGGGCCTGCAACACCCGGTAATTTTCGAGGCTGACAAACTTGTAGAGGGCACAAACAACGATTTGAGACATCGGTTTTTCCATGGTGCGCCGTTTGGCGCTGCTGTGTGGGGTGCAGAGTCAGGATTATAGGGAAATGCTGCAATATCTGCATCCATGCAAAAGGGTTGCAGTCGTGCTGTCCGCGGCGAGGCGCTACCCCGGAGGAGCCCGGATCGGGTTTACCGAAGCGGCATATCGAGCAGCAGGTCCTGCTTGCTGTAGGTCCGGTAACGGTTGAATACATCCGCGCTGATGTCTCTGGTCGAGACCTCGGTGACCCTGTATTCCATCTGGTTCTGGTAGTCTTTCATCGCGACGGGCACACCCTGAAGGCCACTCAGTAACAGGCGGCTGTTTTCACCCAGTTCGCCGATCAGCTTCTGGGTGGTGCCGGCCAGTTCACGCATGAAATTCATCATGGCCATGAGGGTGGCAAAGTCACTCTCGGACACGCCCGCATCCGCCGCGGTTGCCAGGCAGACTTCACCGATGGGTTGCCGGTTTTTCAACAATAGCTGTAGCTGGCACCTGAACCCGGCGACATCACGGAAGCCGCGTGGCTCGGTACTCATGACCTCGAGATCCGGCAAACCGCCGGCAGGGATGCCCATCTGTTGCTCGATGAAGGCACGTTGCGGGGCGGGCATGTTTTGCATCTGTGCCGACAGCAGTTCCATCTGCTGTCGCAGCATTGCGATGATCTCGGCATACTTGTCCAGTTGTTGCTGGTCTATTTCACGGTATTCCTGCTTGACCGGATCCACATAGATGGCCACGTGGCGGGACTTGTCGAACAACACATGTCCCGGCTGTCCCGACTGCGACATGCGCGCCATGTGCTCCTTTACCTGGATGACGGTCCTCGAGGCATCATCACTGCCACCCAGCCTGATGGTGGTGTCGGCGATGGCCGGCGCTGCCATCGATGCCGCGAGAATAAAATGGAAAATGTTGCGTGGTTTCAGCATGTTGTCCCCGGTGCTAGTCAAGGTACTCGAATAATTTAACTACCTTCTGAACGCCCCCGACCCGGCTGGCCTGCCTGGCGGCATCGTCAGCCTCCGAGCGGTAGAGAATACCCATCAGGTAAACGGTGCCGTTTTCCGTGACCACCTTGACGCGGGTCGGGTCGAAGTCGTCGTGCCCCTTCACCTGGAAGAGACTGGTCTTTACCTTGGACGTGATATAGGAATCACTGGTGCGTGTCATATAGGAGTTGGGCGCGGCAAGGGTCAATTCATTGTGTACGATGCGCACATTTTCAACGTCTTTGGCAAGACTTGTTGCCTGCTGACGCAAGGCCTCGGTGGGTGTCTGTCCCACCAGCAGTACCACTGCATTGAGGCTGATGACGTTGATATGACTCTGGCTGCTCAGGGATTTATCGCTGTTGATCGCTAATTTGACTTTCCATTCGATGCCTTCATCGTCGATCATGGTGCCCACGGAGCGGCGCTCATGCACGGCACTGGCACCGATGGCAGCGCCACCGACAATGGCGGCTGCACAACCGCCCAGCAGGTTGGCTGTGAGGATGAGTATGAGAAGTGTCCGGATTGGTTGCATGTGTCTAGTTTCCCTGTGAAGTAATGTGTTGGTCGATGAGATCGCACAGGCAATGAATCACCAGCAAGTGCACCTCCTGTATACGTGCCGTGGAGTGTGCCGGCACGCGAATCTCTATATCTGTCGGTTGCAGCAGTGCTGCCATGTCACCACCGTCACGCCCGGACAGTGCAACCACCTGCATGTTACGTTGCCGGGCTGCTAGCACGGCCTTGCAGACATTTCCTGAATTGCCGCTGGTGGAGATGGCCAGCAAGACATCGCCCGGTTTGCCGAGCGCCGCAATCTGTTTGGAAAAGATCTCGCTGAAATCATAGTCGTTGGCAATGGAGGTCAGTGTCGAGGTGTCTGTGGTCAATGCGACCGCAGGCAAGCCGGGACGTTCCATCTCAAAACGATTCAGCATTTCCGATGAAAAATGCTGTGCATCGCCGGCGGAACCGCCATTTCCACAGCTCAGTATCTTGGCACCCTTGTCCAGCGCCAGCACGATCAATGCCGCCGCCTGTGCCGTGACCACTGCCAGCGCTTGCAGCGATTGTTGCTTGACCGCGATGCTTTCCTCGAAATTCTGTTTGACGCGAGCGATAGGGTCGTTGCTATCCATACATTACTCCGTGGCGCTGAAGGCATTCGGTATCCACTCAACTGCGGCCCCTGGCCCCATGATGGACACCACGTCAAAGCGGCATGGCTGCTGGCAGTTGTCGGCATGTGTCAGCAGATAATGTTGTGCACAGGCGATGAGCCTCGTTTGCTTGCGCCGGTCCACTGATTCCACTGCCGATCCGAAGCGTGGATGACTGCGGTAGCGTACCTCAACAAACACAAGGCTGTCTTTATCCTGCAGAATCAGGTCGATTTCCCCGCGCCGGCTGCGATAGTTGCGCTGTAGCAGTTGCAGGCCCCGTGACTGCAGGTAACGGCAGGCGCGATCTTCGGCATCCTTGCCGCGTGTCAGCGTGTCCATGATGCAGTTCTAGCGGATGACCGGCTCGGCTTCCCGGGGTGCGTCAACACTGTCCTGTTCCAGCAGCACCGGTATGCCATGCACGAACTCAGCACAGCGCAAGGTGCGGCTGACAATACCCTGGCTGTTCAGTGTCAGGTTGCCGGTCACACCGCGGTAGGCGCCGAACAAGCCGGTGTCGGCATGTCCGAGGTAGGGAGCCAGGCGATAGGCATCGATACCCAGTGCATACAGGCGGGCGTAACGGTTGGCCGTCAGCGGCCAGAATTCAGTAATCGTTTGCTGCAGGTGCTGCCAGTTTGAGTCCTTGTCCAGTGTCCAGGGCATATCACAGAAGATGATGCCGTTCATGTCGGCATCCTGCGCGGCATTCGGCTGACCGCTGTACACCCTGGACGTGGCGTAAACGGATAGCGTGGTAGCGCGGTAGAATCTCAACTGGGGTCGAATCAGGCGTGCCTGGTTCGGTGAGGCGATGAGGAAGAAAAAGTCGACATCCGTGCGCCGCCGGGGTTCGAATTCGAGCGACATTCCCAGCTGGCGTGACAGTTGCTGGTGCCGCGCCTTGCTGTTGTCGAGGTGCAGCACATCGCTGATGAGCTTGCCATGGTCGGTCTTGCTGCTGTCGTAGCGCCGGGCGTCCAGTATTTCCCCGCCCAGCATCTGCCATTCCCCGGCAAACGCGGCATAGACCCGCTCACCCCATTCACTTTCCGGTAACAGTGCAATGGTGCGGGTATAACCTTCACGCCAGGCGAGCCGTGCGACCTCGCGGGCCTCGTCCTCGGGCGCCAGGCCAAACTGGTAAAGCGAGGGGTTGAAAAGGGCAGGTTCATCGATCTGGTTCAGTGCCAGTACCGGCACTGCCAGTTGTGGTTGCATCGCCAGTGCCTGTACGGCTTCCTTGCGTAATGGTCCGATGACGAATTGCGCACCATCGAGTACTGCTTGCTGGTAGGCCGCCAGTGCGCTGTCGGCTGTGTCACCACTGTCGATGATCTGCAGGCGCGGTTGCAGGGATGTATCCGGGGTGTCGTAGTAGGCGGCGAGCACACCGTCTCGTACGGCGGCAGCGGCATCGGCGAGCGTGCCGTTGAGTGGCAATAACAGTGCAATGTGGGCGGGCGCCTGGCCGGCAAGGGACATGCTTTCAAGTAATCTCGGGATGAACGCCTGTATTGCCGGGTGCCCCGGGTAACGCTGCTGCCAGTGCGGCGTCACCTCCGCCAGTGCATCCGGTTGTTGCAGGTACAGCCTTGACAGCTCGACCAGTTCCATCCAGCCGCTGAGCGGGTCGGGCGGTGGTGCCGTGCGCAGTTGCTGCAACTCAGCATCGGTTAGCCGGTTCAGCGTTTCCCAGATTGCAAACTGGTTGTCCAGCTGTGCCTCGGGATCCGTGAGCAGGGGGTCAAGTTGAACCCGTTCCCGGGCACTCAGGTAATAGCGAAATTCCTGCAGGTAGGCCTCGGCACGCAGACGGTGTCTATCTGCAGCATAGGCGCCATCCACGGCTACCTCGTCCAGCAGCGCCAGTGCCTCAACCGGGTGTTGATCGGCGAGGGCTATCGCTGCCCGGTTGATGCTGAAGTGCTGTTGCAGGTCGCTGTTTGCCAGTGCCGATGGCATTTCATCCAGCAGTCGCCTGGCAGTGGCGAAATCTTCGCCGCGTATCAGGCTGGCGACGGCCTGGAGCTGCAGTGCCTGCTGTTGCTGGCCGGCGGTGGCCCGGGAGGCGGCGGAAATATAGAGACGTGCGGCCCCCGTATAGTCGCCATCTGCCTCGAGTGCGCGTGCCTGTTGCTGTACGGGGCTGACGGTTTCCACGCGGCGTCCGGGCGGCGTGCTGCAGCCTGCAATGAGTGTCGCCAGTAGCAGGGCAGTGAGTGTATGGCGCAACACTGTGGCAGGGGAAAAACCGGAAAGCTGCATTGAAAACACTATTGGTGAACGTCCGCAGACTCTACTGAAAAGCCGAATCGGCGTCTACTTTTATATAAGGTAATTGTATAGCCACGGAATCCACGGAAAACACGAAAGAATAAAAGCATTACAAGAAATCTTTCCGTGTTCTTCCGTGGATTCCGTGGCTATTAATTAAAGACTTGCGCCAGGCATATTTTAATCCGGCATCCGTTATCATCATCCCGAAGGAGTTTCAGGATGATGCCACCATGAGCAAGTCAGATAATCGTCCCGGGGTGTTGTATAT
>JBATFE010000415.1:0-2416 GCA_049664445.1 Gammaproteobacteria bacterium | reverse complement strand
TGGCGGGCCTCGACGAAGAAGTACCAGCGCTCGATGAGCAGGCCGAGGTACTGGGCCAGGAAGGCCAGCACCGGCAGGACCTCCGAAGACATGCCCCACGCGGCGCCCAGCAGCAGTATCGGGACGGGAAAAACCAGCACAAGAAAGCCGGCACGGGCCATGCTGAGCACGCGTTCGGACTGGTGATGGAAGAATTCCCGGGTGTTGAACGAGCCGCCCATGGCACCCTGCGCGATCTGCCGAATGGTGGTGTGGCGTACGCCGATCGCGCTCTGCAGGGTGGACCTGGGTCGCAGGCGTTGGTTGCGCAGCAGCGAGGCGCCGCGCGTCAGCAGGGCAGCGAGCGTCAGGATTACCGCCCAGGTGCCATAGAAGCCGACCAGGTGAACACCGATGAAGGCGGAGAAGGCGGCTGCCAGCATAAAGCCGGAGGCACCACCCAGCAGGGTGAAGTTGATGACGGTCAGTGCGCTGTGCCACTCCTGCAGAAAGCGGATGCTGGCATAGATCATGGCCGTGCAGATGAACAGTGCGAAGGTGGCCAGTGTCGCCAGTGCGCCGATGATCAGTGTTGCATCGACTGGCAGCGCGCCGGCCACGGTAAACAGCGGCATGGTCCACTCGAGGTAATGTACCAGGCCGTAGAGAAACACCAGCAGCATCACCAGCGGCAGCACGATGACTTCCCTGGATAGCCACGAGGTGCGCCAGCGTGCGATGGAGCGCCAGGCACGCTCCGGGTGGCCGAGGTGGAAGAATGAGGCGACCAGGCCGGCTGCCAGGAAGGCCAGGGCGAGGGCGCTGCCGACCGCGTAAAAGGTCTGGCTGTCCTGGTCTTCCAGCAGACTGGCGACCGAGTAGACCTGCCCGGTGTAGAGCGCAAGAAACAGGCCCTGGCCGACACCGAGCAGGGTGGTGAGCAGGATAACTGAAAGTGCAGGGTGCATAGTGGCCTACCAGCTGGTGATGTCGTCAAGAGTTTGCTCGTCGCCGGACGGTGCCGGTAACTGGCCCTCTTTCTTGAGCGGGTTGTCTGCTCGCAGCAGTTCATCTTCGTGAATGCGCAGCCGGGTCTTGCGCCGGGGCAGGTAGTGATTGGCGGGTTTGGTGCCCCATTCCGGCATCAGCGGGTAGCCGCCTTCCTCGCGGATCATGACCGAGACGTGCGAATCCGGATCGTGGACATCACCGAACAGGCGGGCATTGGTCGGGCAGGCCAGTACGCAGGCCGGCTTGCGCTCCGCCTCGGGCAGACTCTGGTCGTAAATGCGGTCGACGCACAGGGTGCACTTCTTCATCACCCGTTGTTTCTCATCGATCTCCCGGGCGCCGTAGGGGCAGGCCCATGAGCAGTACTTGCAACCGATGCACTTGTCATAATCGACCAGTACAATGCCGTCTTCCTCGCGCTTGTAACTGGCGCCTGTCGGACAGACCGGGACGCACGGTGGCTCCTCGCAGTGCAGGCAGCTCTTGGGGAAGTGCACGGTCTCGGTGTTGGGATAGGTGCCAACCTCGAAGGTTTGCACGCGGTTGAAAAAGGTGCCGGTGGGGTCCCGCTCGTAGGGGCGCTGGTCTGTCATGGGACCGGCCCAGCCCGAGGTGTTCCATTCCTTGCAGATGGTGACGCAGGCGTGGCAGCCGACGCAGACATTCAGATCGATGACGAGTGCGAGTTGTGTCATGCGCTTATCCTTTCTTGCGGAACATGCCGGCAACATAGCCCTGCCAGCGGCCGCGGCGTTTTTCCATACCCGGCGCCAGCGGCAGCGGCTTGAATTGTGGCCAGCTTTCCTTTGGTTCCTGTTTGTCGGCCTTGTAGACCTTGACGCGCACGTCATACCACGCCGCCTGACCGGTGACCGGGTCGGAATTCGACAGGTGCTCGCCGTCTTCACAAGGCGGCAGTTCCTCGGAAATGACGTGATTGAGCAGGAAGCCCTTGCTGGATTCGTTGGCGTCGGGTGACAGGCCCCAGGCGCCGGCTGCCTTGCCGATGGCGTTCCAGGTCCACACGGTGCCGGGTTCGACCGCCTCGCTGAAGCGGCACATGCAGCGCACCTTGCCATGTGGCGACTCCACCCAGACCCAGTCGCCATCATCGAAGCCGTTGGCATGTCCCAGCCGGGGGCTGACGAACAGGTAATTGTGCGTGTGGATCTGTCGCAGCCAGGCATTCTGCGAATCCCACGAGTGGTACATCGCCATGGGTCGCTGCGTTATCGCATTCAGCGGGAATTCCTGGGTATCAACCAGCTGCGCTTCCAGGGTTTCATGGTAGAACGGCAACGGATCGAAGTGTGTCTCGATGCGCTTGCGCAGCCGGTCCGGCGGCTGCCTGCCATCCCAGCGGCCCTGCGCGGAGAGGCGAAATTTCTGCAGCACCTCCGAGTAGATGTGGATGTTGACCGGCTCG
>JBATFE010000414.1:0-3060 GCA_049664445.1 Gammaproteobacteria bacterium | reverse complement strand
CGCAGGTTGACGCCGATTTCATTGGCAATGATGTGCGCCAGTGTGGTTTTGCCCAGACCCGGCGGACCGAAGATCAGGGTGTGGTCCAGGGCATCACCGCGCCCCTTTGCCGCCTGGATAAAAATCTCCATTTGTTCAGATACTTGCGGCTGACCCACGTAATCCGCCAGGACCTTGGGACGGACGGCACGATCCAGCACCTCATCCTCTCTGGAACCCTCTGGCGTGACCAGTCGATCGGCTTCAATCATGGGAGGCTAGTGTCGGTTCTGGCGTGGACTAAATCAAGTGATTGCGCGGATTTCGCGCTTACTGCAGCGTCGACTGCAGGGCACTGCGAATAATGTCCTCGGAGGACATGTCGGTGGTATCGATGACACGCACCATGTTGCTGGCTTGCTGTGCCTTGTAACCCAGTCCCACCAGGGCACTGACCGCCTCCTCCACGGGGCTCGATACAGTGGCCACCGGCGTGCCCGGCAGCACCGTGGCTGGTGCGAGCGCAGCGAGCCGGTCGCGCAATTCGATAATGAGTCGTTCGGCCGTCTTCTTGCCGATACCGGGCAGTTTCACCAGCGCCGCGGCGTCACCGCCCTGCACACAGGCGATAAAGGTACGGGCATCCATGCCGGAAAGGATACCCAGCGCCAGCCGTGCACCGACACCGTTGACCTTCAACAGGCTGCGGAACAGGTCGCGGTCGGTGAGCGTGGTAAAACCGTACAGGGTATGCGCATCCTCGCGCACCGCAAGATGGGTATACAGCGTGACCTCTGCGCCGACGTCCGGCAGGTCATAGAAGGTGGTCATGGGCGCATCGACTTCATAGCCGACACCCTGCACCTCCAGCAATAGCCGCGGCGGCTGTTTGTCGAGAATCTTGCCACGCAGTAAACCAATCACGAGACGGCCTCCCCGTGCCGCGACTGCTCCGCTGCCAGGCGCCGCCGGGTTTCCCGCTGGTGGCCGTGACAGACCGCCACACCGAGGGCATCGGCCGCATCGGCTTGCGGCCTTTTCTGCAACGACAGCAGCACACAGATCATATGCTGCAGCTGTTCCTTGGTCGCACCGCCGTTACCGACGACGGCCTGCTTGATTTCACGTGCGGCATATTCATCCACCGGGACATCCAGGTGCACGCTGGCACAGATCGCCGCACCGCGTGCCTGTCCCAGCTTCAGGGCTGAATCGGCGTTCTTGTTCATAAACACCCGCTCGATGGCCATCTCTTCCGGCATGAATTCCTGAATGATGCTGCTGACTCCTGAAAAGATAATACCCAGCCGCTCGGCGAGTGCGCCGCCACCGGTACGGATGCAGCCGCTGGCGATATAGGTAAGCTGTTGACCGGTCAGATCGATAATGCCGTATCCCGTTACCCGGGAGCCGGGATCAATACCGAGGATGCGGGTCATGGGGTGTGATCAATATCAGTCACAAGGTATTAGCCCAGTTGTTCCAGGATCTCTTCAGAAATATCCGCATTGGAATAAACGTTCTGCACGTCATCGAGGTCTTCCAGACGGTCCAGCAGACGGACCATCTTCTCGGCATCATCCAGCGCCAGCGACTGGGTATTGGACGCGCGCATGGTCACCTCGGCCTGCTCGGGCTCCAGCTCGGCAGCCACCATGGCCTCCTTGACATCCACAAAGCGGTCGGGTTCCGTGAGCACATCCACCGAGCCGTCCTCATTTTCAAGGACATCCTCGGCACCCGCCTCCAGCGCGGCCTCCATGATGCGGTCCTCGTCACTGCCGCCTGGATAGCTCAGCACCCCGGCCTTGGCAAACTGGTAGGCCACCGAGCCATCGGTGCCGAGGTTACCACCGGCCTTGCTGAAGGCATGGCGTACTTCGGCAACGGTGCGATTGCGGTTGTCCGTGACACAGTCAACCATCACAGCCACACCCCCCGGTCCATAACCCTCGTAACGCACTTCCTCGTAGTTTTCGCCTTCCTGCGCACCCGAACCGCGCTTGATGGCGCGTTCAATGGTGTCCTTGGTCATGTTGCCGGCAAGCGCCTTGTCCACTGCCAGCCGCAGGCGCGGATTGCTGGCAGGGTCCGGATCACCCGTCCTTGCTGCCACGGTGATTTCGCGTATCAGCTTGGTAAACAGTTTGCCGCGCTTGGCATCCTGGGCACCTTTACGATGTTGTATATTGGCCCATTTACTGTGTCCTGCCATCGTTCACTGTCCTCAAAATCTGCCGAATGGCGGTATCTTAGCATTGCTGCGAAGCAGAGTTATAGCTTGTAACCGGGTAGTTTCAACAGTAGATATTACGGCCACGAAATCCACGGAAAACACGAAAGAAACAAGCCTTACAAGAAATTATTCCGTGTCTTTCCGTGGATTCCGTGGATTCCGTGGATTCCGTGGCTAAAAAATAAAAATCCGGCAATCAGATTAATTTGGTTCTGTATCCGCAGCTATCAGGTTTAAACACTGAAGGCTCCCTGCCTGAGAAACGTGCACACGGCAGCGGCGACGGGTTGCGAAACCAGCAGACCAAAATGGCTGCTCGGGAACGACAGTGACGCGGCGACATTCTCCAGCCGCGTTTCTGACACGGCCACCGTGCCGTCATTGGGTCCGTCGAATCCGCCCAGCAGCCGCCCCACCCCGACCGGGCGGGTGCCGGCGATGACACCCAGTGGCTGCCGACCACGCCAGTGAGACCGGCCACCCAGCAAGGCCTGCTCGCCACTCCGGCCGATCAACCAGCGGGACAGGCGGTAACGGCTCAGGCGTTGCGCAATGACACTGCCCTGGACCGGACTGCCCAACAGCACAATACGCCCACTGACAAGATCTGCCTGCTCATGCAACGCACGCAGGATGACCAGTCCACCGAGGCTGTGACCGACCAGATGCACGGGTGCGTCACCCAGCTTGTCGATACGGCGACGCAGTGACTGCGCATTCTGCTCCACCGTGCCGCGCAGGGAGCGATAGCGAAATACCACGGTGCGGTAGCCGCAGTCACGCAGTCGTCGCGCCAGCAAAGCCAGCTCGAGGCCGGTCATCCAGATGCCATGCACCAGAACAAC
>JBATFE010000413.1:0-6091 GCA_049664445.1 Gammaproteobacteria bacterium | reverse complement strand
TTGTAAACAGTGTTCGCGGCGAGATGCCGCTCCTGCAATTGAAAATACAGGATATTTCGATGTTTACCGGAATCATACAGGCCGTCGGCAGCATTGCTTCACTGCATCCGCGGGGTGGTGATATGCGGCTTGCGATCAATGCCGGAAAGCTCGCCATGGTGGATGTCATGCTCGGCGACAGTATTGCCGTGAGTGGTGTGTGCCTGACCGTGATCGAGAAATCTGACAGCGGTTTTTGTGCCGATGTCTCCGGTGAAACATTGCGACGCACCATCATCGGCTCACTGGCAGTGCATGATGCTGTGAACCTGGAAAAGGCATTGACGCTGGAGACGCGCCTCGGTGGTCACCTGGTAAGCGGCCATGTTGACGGTATCGGTACGGTAACGGCGCGCAGGGAAGACGCTCGCTCTGTACAGTTCACGGTGCAGGCGCCGGCGGAACTGGCCCGCTACATTGCCGAGAAGGGTTCAATCTGTATAGACGGTGTCAGTCTGACGGTAAACACGGTTGACGGTGCCACATTTGAACTGAACATCGTGCCGCATACCCTCACCGAGACCACGCTGCATGCATACCAGCCAGGGCGGCAGGTCAACCTGGAGGTGGACCTCGTGGCGCGCTACCTGGAACGCCTGCTGCTGGGCGACAAGGCGGCACAGACCGGGGGAGGCGGGAAGATTACCCGTGAACTGCTCGAGTCCTGTGGTTTTGCAGGGAAGTGACGGTTTTGCAGAATGTCACACACAGGAGCAGGGTGCGCGATTGCATTATTGTTGAATAACTGAAGCACAACATGCCCGTCAGGGTTTACCTAATCATATTTTGCAGACCTAACCACTAATCATGTCGCTTAACACTACAGAAGAAATTATCGAGGATATTCGTGCCGGTCGCATGGTCATCCTGATGGATGACGAAGACCGTGAGAACGAGGGTGACCTGGTGATGGCCGCCAGTCACGTGCGTCCCAAGGATGTGAATTTCATGGCCAGTCATGGCCGCGGTTTGATATGCCTGACGCTGACCCGCGATCGTTGCGAGCAGCTGGCATTGCCATTGATGGTACAGAGCAACACGTCACTGCATTCCACCAATTTCACCCTTTCCATCGAGGCGGCAGAAGGGGTGACCACCGGCATTTCGGCACAGGACCGTGCGCGCACCATACAGGCCGCCGTGGCAGCGGACGCACGCCCGGTGGATATCGTGCAGCCGGGGCACATCTTCCCGCTGATGGCGCAGCCGGGTGGCGTGCTGACGCGTGCCGGGCATACCGAGGCCGGCTGCGATCTGGCGCGCCTCGCCGGGCTGGAAGCAGCCTCCGTGATCGTCGAGATCCTCAAGGAAGACGGCAGCATGGCGCGCCGCCCGGACCTCGAGATCTATGCCAGGGAACACGGTCTCAAGATCGGGACGATCGAGGACCTGATCCGTTATCGCATCGAAAATGAAAAGACCGTTGAGCGCGTTGCCGAGACGGAGCTGGCAACCGAGCATGGCAATTTCCGCCTGCATGCCTATCTTGACAGCATCGACGGGGCAATACACCTGGCACTGGTCAAGGGCGAGATCCGGCCGGGGGAACCGACCCTGGTACGTGTACAGTTGCAAAATACCCTGAGTGACCTGGTGGACATCAAGCTGGAAGGCGAGCACTGGCCCTTGCGCCAGGCGCTGCAGCGCGTGGCGCAGGAAGGTCACGGTGTGGTGGTGATTTTACGTCCGAGCGAGTCGCCGGATGCGCTTCTGCAGCAGATTAAGGCGTATCATATGCCCGAGCAGACAGATCACGAGGCAGCACCCGGTAAACCGACTGAATTGCGCACCTACGGTGTGGGTGCGCAAATTATCGCGGATCTGGGTGTGCAGAAAATGCGGGTATTGAGCGCGCCGAAGATCGTGCACGGTATTGCCGGGTTTGGGCTGGAAGTAGTTGAGTATGTGTCGTAGTGGGCTGTCCCGCTTGCGACGGAAACGATATCCTCTGATCGAATCTAATGCAGGAATGAATACATGGGTAACATAACGACAGTAGCAGGTGAGCTGGTGGTACGTGACGCACGCATTGCCTTGCTGGTTTCGCGCTTCAACAGTTTTGTAGTGGAGAGTCTGCTCGAGGGTGCGCTGGATACCCTCAAGCGTCACGGTGCAGATGAGCGTGATTTGCAGATTATTCGCGTGCCGGGTGCCTACGAGATGCCGATTGCGGCGCAACGGCTGGCGGCAACAAAACGTTTCGATGCCATTATTGCACTGGGTGCGGTGATTCGCGGCGGCACGCCGCATTTCGAGTATGTTGCCGGCGAATGCACCAAGGGTCTGTCTTCCGTATCGCTGAAATACGATATTCCGATTGCCTTCGGCGTGTTGACCGTTGATTCCATCGAGCAGGCGATTGAACGTGCCGGTACCAAGGCCGGCAACAAGGGTGCCGAGGCGGCCATGTCGGCCATCGAGATGATCAACCTGTTGCGCGCTCTGGAAGGCTAGCGGAAACAGATAAATGAATTTCTCGGCACATGAGCGCGCCCGCGCGCGACGCTTCGCCATGCAGGCGCTCTACCAGTGGGATTTGTCCGGCACGGACCTGCCGCTGATCCGTCGCCAGTTCCTGGAGGCCGAGGATTTTTCAAGGGCGGACACAAAGTACTTCATTGAGCTACTGAGTAAGTTACCTCAATATGTTGATATTATTGATGAAAATATATCCGTTTATCTCGACCGACCGGTCGGGCAGCTGGACCCGGTAGAGCGCGCCGTGCTGCGACTGGCGGTCTATGAACTGTTGTATCGCCCTGATATTCCGTACCGCGTTAGCATCAATGAAGCCGTGCAGCTCACCAAAAAATTCGGTGCCGAGCAGGGCCACGCCTACGTGAATGCTGTGCTGGACAAGGCCGCGCACACGTTGCGTGCCGCTGAATGCAGCAAGACGGGCAAGCAATCGGCTGGCCGATAAGGCGGCAATGTCCGCAACTGAGTTCGAAATCATTCGCCGTTATTTCACACGGCAACAGCCGCAGCGTGAGGACGTCATCGTCGGGATTGGTGATGATGCCGCAGTGTTGCAGGTGCCGGCAGACAGCGAGCTGCTGGTGTGTATTGATACCCTGGTCGCCGCTGTGCATTTCCCTGAATCGACCCCGGCAGCGGCTATCGGACACAAGGCGCTGGCTGTGAACCTGAGTGATCTTGCCGCGATGGGCGCCACCCCGGCATGGGCGACCCTGTCTTTAACCCTGCCCGACGCCGACCCCGTATGGCTCGGGGATTTTTCTGAGGCCTTTTTTCGCCTGGCTGATCGCTACGGTGTAGCGCTCGTTGGGGGTGATACCACACGCGGACCGCTGTCTGTGACGGTGCAGGCGCATGGCTTTGTGCCGAGGGGAAGGGCGTTGCAGCGACAGGGTGCGCAGCCCGGTGACCGTATTTATATCAGCGGTACACTGGGCGACGCGGGACTGGCGCTGCAACTGGGCGATGAGGCGGACCCTTTACTAAAACAGCGGCTCGATTTTCCGCAACCCCGTGTTGCGGCAGGACAGTTGTTGCGTGGGTATGCCAGTGCAGCCATCGATGTATCTGACGGCCTGCTTGCCGACCTCGGACACTTGCTGGAGGTGGGTGGCACGGGTATGCCAGTTGGCGCGTCGATCAATATTGACGCCTTGCCCCGCTCAACGACATTTACAGAGACCCTTCAAAAGGCGGGGGGCGTGCAACAGTCCTGGTTTTACGAGTTACCGTTGTCGGCGGGTGATGATTATGAGCTGTGTTTTACCGTGCCAGAGCGGTCCTGTGCGGACATGGAGAACGCACTGTCGAATCAGGCGATAGATTGCACTGCCATTGGCGTCATCGAGCAGCAGCCCGGGATCCGTTGCCACAAGGCGAACGGTGAGGTGTACCACCCTGCCGCAGATGGCTACCAGCACTTCGGGGGCAGGGGCAGTGGCTGAGAAACTGTCGCCACGCCTGTTAAGACACCCGCTGGATTTCCTGGCGCTGGGCTTTGGCAGCGGGCTGGTGCCGACAGGGCCCGGCACCGCCGGCACCGTGGTTGCTATTCCCGTTTACCTGCTGCTGCAGCCGCTGCCCGTGACTGTGTATGCGGCGCTGGTTGCGGCCCTGTTCATTGTCGGCATCCCGGTCTGTGCACACGCGGCACGGCGCATGGGCGTGCATGATCATCCGGGTATTGTCTGGGACGAGATCGTGGGCTACCTTGTTACCATGACGTTTGCCCCAAAAGGCTGGTTATGGATTGCTGCCGGGTTCATATTGTTCCGCCTGTTTGATATTGCCAAGCCCTGGCCCATACGACTGCTGGATCGCAAGGTTGGTGGTGGCTTCGGTATCATGGTGGATGACCTGCTGGCGGGGATTTTTGCTGCTGCACTGTTGCAGCTGCTGGTGATGTATTTTCTGTCCTGACTGCCTCTTGGCCAATAAGCACATCTGCAGGAGCGCCGTCCTCGCTGCGAATCGGGCGCTGACAAAAAACAATTGCGCCGGGGACGGCGCTCCTACAATTGATCAAGAACGGCTTCCAGCCAGCGCTGATAAAGCCTGTCGGCAACCTGCTGTGCTGCGCTGATTCTTGCGGTTAATCCTGCCGTCATTTGTTCTGCCGACTGCACGCTTGCCGTGATCTCCTGCAGCTCATCTTTATAGAGTGCCGCCCATTCACTCACCATGGGCGCTGTCATTTCCACATGGCATTGCAGCGCGAGGGTGTTACCCATGGCGAATGCCTGGTGTGCGCAGTTGTCATTTTCAAGGAGTAGTTCGGCGCCCTCGGGTATGGAAAAGGTTTCTCCATGCCAGTGAAACAGGGTTGGCTCGCCGGATATGTCACGCAACCAGTCGGCGGCGGCAGCGGTGCCGGCCTTGCGTACCGGGTGCCAGCCGATTTCCTTTACCGGGTTGGCGCTGACGGCCCCGCCCAGTGCCCTGGCAATCAGTTGTCCACCCAGACAATGTCCCAGTAGTGGCAACCCCTTGTCCTGTGCCATCCGGATCAATGCCAGTTCCTGTTCGATCCAGGGCAGGGGATCGTTGACGCTCATGGGGCCGCCCATGAAGACCAGTCCGGCAGTGTCGTCAAGCGTGCCGGGGACAGCCTCGTTTTGATCGATCCTTATGATTCGACAGGGGATGGCCTGCTGTTCGAGTACCTCGGCCAGGTAGCCGGGTCCTTCACAGCCGATGTGGCGAAATATAGTCAGAGGTCTCATAATCGACTTTCAAATTCCCGCAGGATGGACTGATGACATTATCCAGATATCTGCTGTGTCTCCTAGTACTCGGTGTTTCACTGCACCAGGCACCGCTATTCGCAGGGATGGATGTGCGCGTTGTTGGCTTGTTCACCGATCGCGCGGTACTGCTGGTCGAGGGTCAGCAACACCTGCTGAAAGTAGGGCAGACCAGTCCGGAAGGGGTCAAGCTGGTTGCGGCCAGCAGTGACTCGGCCCTGTTGCTGGTTGATGGTGAACAGGTTACCGCCCGACTGGATGGTCGTGTGAGCACAACAAAACGCCAGGCCACCGTCGAGGAGGTGCAGGTATGGCGCAATACCACCGGCATGTATACCACGGTAGGCAGTATCAACGGGCTGCCGGTGTCATTCCTGGTGGATACCGGGGCTACCCAGGTGGCGATGAATGCCGCGCAGGCGCGGCGGCTGGGGATTGATTATCATGTCACGGGCAGTCCAGCCGAGGTGACGACGGCCTCCGGTGTCGAGCGTGCCTGGCTGGTGATGCTGGATTCGGTGAAGGTTGGCGAGCTGGAGGTGCGCAATGTGCCTGCGGTGGTGCTGGAGGGCGCTCAGCCGAAGGTGACGTTGCTGGGGATGTCGTATCTGGGGCGGATGGAAATCAACAATGATGGTCGCTTGATGACCCTGAAGAAGAGGTATTGATCGTTGGTAATGTCTTTATTTGTCACCTGTAGCTCTTAGTGTCCCTTTCGGGGATGGTTGAAACCCCTCGCCTTTAGGCGAAGAGAAGATTTAAACTGTCGCTATGCGACGTTATACGCTGGGGGCCCATACAAAGACAGATCTGAAAGTACACCTGATCTG
>JBATFE010000412.1:0-5827 GCA_049664445.1 Gammaproteobacteria bacterium | reverse complement strand
TCATTGCTGATGACCATGATCCCGTTCGTGAACTTCCTCGCCATGCCGGTCTCCGTGGCGGGCGCCACGGCGATGTGGGTGGGGGAGTTGAAAGAGCATGTCCGGGATACAGCCGCATGATTGGAGCTGGATTAATGGCGGGATAATTTTCTACTCTCGCAAAGGCGCAATGATCGCCAGAAATTCAAAATCCTTCTCTTTTTCTTTGTGTGCTTTGCGCCTTTGCGAGAGCCTTTCTACAACATTAATCAGTACAAATACGCCTGCAAGCGACGCACACCCTCCTGCAGATTTTCCAGCGACGTCGTATAGGCAAAGCGCACGTGCGTTTCAGGCCGGTTAATACCGAAATCGATCCCCGGGGTAATGGCCACACCCGCATCCTCCAGTAGCCGTGAAGTGAAGCTGTCACTGTCATCGGTCAGGCGGCTGCAGCTGGCATACAGGTAAAAGGCGCCCTCGGGGATCACGGCTATTTCAAAACCCAGGTCACGCAAAGCGGGTAACAGGTAGTCACGGCGCTGCTGGAATTCAAGACGCCGCGACTCAAGGATATTGATATTCTCCTCGTCAAATGCCTTCAGGGCGGCATGCTGGGAGATCGTCGGGGCCGCCAGGAACAGGTTCTGTGCCAGCTTGTCGATGTCTGACACGTATGCATCGGGGGCCACCAGCCAACCCAGTCGCCAGCCGGTCATGCCAAAATACTTGGAGAAACTGTTCACCACAAAAATATCATCGGAGACGGCAAGGGCCGTGGTGGCCTGCTCGTCATATACCAGGCCGTGATAGATTTCATCAACAATCAGGCTGCCGCCCCGGTCGGCTGCAATGGCATGGAATTCACGCAGGACATGCTCTCCCAGCAGGGTGCCGGTCGGGTTTGAAGGTGAGGCCACCAGCAAGGCAGTAACCCCGTCTGTCCAGTACTCGTGCACCTGTTGCGGCGTCGGTTGATAGGCGGATGCGGCTGTCACCGGGATACCCAGCGGCTGGCCGTTCAACAGGTACACAAAATTACGGTTACAGGGGTAGCCCGGGTCGGCCATCAACACACGGTCACCGGGATTCACCAGCACCGCCATGACCAGTTGCAATGCCGCCGAGGCACCGGGTGTAATGACAATCCGCCGTGGCTCGACGTTAATGTTGTAACGTTGCTGGTAGAATTCCGCGATGCGCTCGCGCAGCGCCTGCAGTCCCACCGCCGGGGTGTAATGCGTGTAGCCGTCCTGCAGGGCCCTGATACCGGCATCAATCACCGGCTGCGGCGTAATGAAATCCGGCTCACCGATTTCCATGTGAATAATCGAACGACCGGCCGCCTCCAGTTCACGCGCGCGTGCCAGCAGCGCCATGACATGAAACGGCTGAATCGACTGCATGCGGTCGGCCCGTTTCATTATTACCGCTCCTGACAGACGGCGTGCAAACGACGCAGATACTCCGTGTCGACCATGGGTCCGGGCTGCAGACGACCCTGCAACAGGTGACAGGGATGACCCGGATCACCGAGGTGGTCCAGCACCGCAGCGGCAGCGGAAAAATCCTGCCTCTCCGTGTACGGGTTGACCGTAATCAGTGCTTCCACGCCGGCCGCGCGCGCAGCTCGCAAACCATTTTCTGAATCTTCGAGTGCAAGGCACTCTGCCGCGGACAAGCCCAATTTTTCCAGCACATAATTATAGATATCAGGTGCCGGTTTTTTATGCGGCACGATACTTCCAGCCGCAACCACTTCAAACCAGTCATGCTCGTGTCCGCCGAAGCTGTGCTTGAACAATGCGCTGACATTTGCCGGTGTGGTCGTCGTCACAATGGCCAGACGCAAGCCCTTTTCTCGAGCCTCCCTGATCAGGCGATCAATACCCGGGCGTAACGGTACCTGCCCTTCCGTCATCTTGCTGACATAGATCGACGTTTTATGCGCATGCAAGGTGGCGATAAACTCATCTACATCCGGCGACAGCGCATCACCCGGATGTTGCTGCTGCATGTAGTGACGAATACGTTCCTTGCCACCGGTCACAATCAATAAATCATGGTAGCGTTCGGGGCTCCATACCCAGTCCAGTTCCGCTGCCTTGAATGCCTCGTTAAATGCCTGGCGATGCACCTCCTCGGTGTCTGCCAGTGTGCCGTCTACATCAAATAACAGTGCCTGCAATTCTGATTTCATTCTTTGCTCATCCCTGTAGGGTATTCACTGGCGGAAATGACACCGCCGGGACAGCATATTGTCCCGTGTTCCGTTCTTGACTAATAGTAAAAGTGGCGTATAAATAGCGCCCCTATAGCCTTTACCTGCTGATAATAATACGCTTAAATACTGCGGGTATACTGAATTTAATCAATTCAAACAGCATGTTAAATCAGCCGAATCTGGAGATAGTCTAAATGGCGGCAACAAAGAAAACGGCAAAGGCCAGGGCGACGGTGAAGAAAAAGACCGTTGCGAAAAAGAAGACAGCCAAAAAGGCTGCCGTGAAAAAAGCTGCATCGAAGAAGGCAGCAACGAAGAAAGCCGCTCCGAAGAAAGCCGCTCCGAAGAAAGCTGCACCGAAGAAGGCAGCAACGAAGAAAGTTGCAACGAAGAAGGTGGTCACAAAAAAGACAGCAACCAAAAAGGTAACCGCCAGAAAGGCGGCACCGAAGAAGGTCGCCACAGCACGGAAAACCACAAGAAGGTCCGCCTCAACACAGATTGGACCTGTGCCCGGTATCGCGCCCTACCAGGAAAACAAGGGCGAGGAGTACATGAACGACAAGCAGGTTGAGCACTTCAGGAACATCCTGCTGGCATGGAAACGTGACTTGATGGAGGAAGTGGACCGTACCGTACATCACATGCAGGATGATGCGGCCAATTTCCCTGACCCGAACGACCGTGCTACCCAGGAGTCGGAATTCAGCATGGAGTTGCGTGCACGTGACCGGGAACGCAAGCTGATCAAGAAAATCGACGAATCCATCCGTCACCTCGACAATGATGAATTTGGTTACTGTGAGGCCTGCGGTGTTGAAATAGGCGTGAAACGCCTTGAAGCCCGGCCCACCGCGACACTGTGCATCGACTGCAAGATTCTCGATGAAATCCGGGAAAAACAGATGGGTTGATCACCTCATGCACTTTGACTGTACATTAACAGCCGGCAAACGCCGGCTTTTTTCATTCCCGAATTGACGTTTCAATGATCCGATACCGCGGCCGCTTCGCCCCCTCGCCGACCGGGCCCTTGCATTTTGGTTCGCTGGTTGCAGCAACCGGTAGCTACCTGGATGCCCGTCACCAGCACGGTGAATGGCTGCTGCGTATAGAAGACCTGGACCCGCCGCGCGAGATTGCCGGCGCCAGTGACAACATCATCAGGACACTGGAGCAGCTCGGCATGGCCTGGGATGGCCCGATCAGCTACCAGAGTCAGCGTAGCCACGTCTATAAAGAAGCACTCGAGCAACTTCGTCAGCTGGGCTCTCTATATGACTGTGGCTGCAGCCGCAGCGAAATTGCCGACAGCGCCGTGGTGACTGCAACCGGTCCGGTGTATCCCGGCACGTGCCGCAACGGATTACCCCCCGGACGCAGCCCCCGTTCCGTGCGCGTGCGCGTGGATACCGCCATAAGCCGCGTTCAGGATCGTCTGCAGGCACCGCTGCAGCAACAGCTGGCCACCGAGGTGGGTGACTTCATCGTCAGACGTGCGGACCAGCTGTTTTCCTACCAGATGGCTGTAGTGGTCGATGATGGCGCTCAACAGATCAATCATGTCGTGCGTGGCGCTGACTTGCTGGATTCAACGCCACGGCAGGTGTACCTGCAACGTCTGCTGGGACTGCCGGAACCGGCCTACCTGCATCTGCCGGTCGCAGTGGACAGCCAACGGGCCAAGCTCAGCAAACAAACCTTCGCACAAGCGGTGATACCCGATGACAGACACAGTGCCATCATCGCTGCGCTGCGATTCCTGCGCCAGGAATTACCGGACTCGCCGCACGATGCCAGCCGTGATGAACTCTGGCAATGGGCCATTGAGCACTGGGACATCACTGCCGTGCCGGCCTGCCGCACGTTAGCGGCACCGGCAGACTACATCGAGCCATCCTGAAATCACCGCTTTCATCACTTGGCACAACTGGCTGCATGACTATAATCGACAAGCATTCACACACCGCAACGAATCAACCACAAGGGAAATTTACCAATGTCTGACACCCGAATTTACGATATACCCGAAGAATTTGCGCGCAATGCCCTGCTCGATACAGCGCACTACGAGGCCATGTACGAGCAGTCGGTTAATGATCCCGCCGGATTCTGGGCGGAACAGGCAGAAAAATTCCTCAGCTGGGACAAACGCTGGGACACGGTTCTTGACTGGGATTACAGCAAGGGATATATCCGCTGGTTTGAGGGTGCGCAGTTAAATGCCTGTTACAACTGTGTTGACCGGCATCTCGATAGCCGTGGCGACCAGCTTGCCCTGATCTGGGAGGGCGATGATCCTGCGAAGGATGACAGGATTACCTACCGGGAACTGCACCAGCATGTCTGCCGCATGGCCAATGTGCTCAAGTCACGCAACGTCAGGAAAGGCGACCGGGTCTGTATCTACCTGCCAATGATCCCGGAGGCCGTCTATGCCATGCTCGCCTGCGCGCGCATTGGTGCAGTGCACTCGGTGGTCTTTGGCGGCTTCTCACCGGAGTCCATCAAGGACCGCATACTGGACTCTGACTGCCAGAGTGTTATCACGACTGATGAAGGTCTGCGCGGTGGCAGGACCATACCGATGAAAGCCAATGTCGATGAGGCGCTGCAGTCCTGCCCGAATGTGCATACCGTGATTACGGTACGCCACACCTCAGGCACTGTCGACTGGCAGGAGGGCCGTGACATCTGGTATCACGACGCCGCCGCCGGCGTTTCCGCTGACTGCCCCGTTGAATCGATGGGTGCCGAGGATCCATTATTCATTCTCTACACATCGGGTTCAACAGGCACACCGAAAGGGGTACTGCACACCACCGGC
The DNA here is from genome assembly GCA_049664445.1 of Gammaproteobacteria bacterium. GTDB lineage: Bacteria > Pseudomonadota > Gammaproteobacteria > UBA9214 > UBA9214 > UBA9214. The sequence goes on along the minus strand of JBATFE010000412.1, from coordinate 797 downwards.
GGTTATTTGCTGTATGCGGCCATCACGCACAAGTATGTGTTCGACTATCATGATGGTGATGTCTACTGGTGTACCGCCGATGTCGGCTGGGTAACCGGACATTCCTACATTGTTTACGGGCCATTATGTAATGGCGCCATCTCGCTGGTGTTTGAAGGTGTACCCACCTACCCTGATGCATCGCGTTTCTGGCAGGTCTGTGACAAGCACAAGGTCAATATTTTTTATACTGCACCCACCGCGCTGCGATCCCTGATGCGCATGGGCGACGCCCCGGTGAAGAGTGCATCACGCAAGAGCCTGCGGCTGCTCGGCACCGTGGGTGAACCCATAAATCCGGAGGCCTGGGAATGGTATTACCACACGGTCGGTGACGCACGTTGTCCGATTGTAGATACCTGGTGGCAGACCGAGACCGGTGGCCACATGATTGCCCCGGTTCCGGGCGCGCTGAAGATGAAACCCGGTTCGGCGACGCGCCCCTTCTTCGGGGTACAGCCGGCGATCGTCGACCAGCAAGGCAATGTCCTGGAAGGGACGGCCGAGGGCAGTCTTGTAATCACACATCCCTGGCCGGGCCAGATGCGCACCGTTTACGGTGACCACAAGCGCTTTATCGACACCTACTTCAGCGCCTTCCCGGGGAAATATTTCACCGGCGACGGTGCGCGTCGCGATGAAGACGGCGACTACTGGATCACCGGACGGGTGGATGATGTCCTGATCGTGTCCGGTCATAACCTCGGTACGGCAGAACTTGAAAGCGCACTGGTGTTGCATGAAGCCGTTGCCGAGGC